>NZ_JBHWWZ010000030.1:0-64620 GCF_042730275.1 Rhodococcus sp. NPDC060086 | reverse complement strand
GGTCCCGACGGGGACCCGCCGCGTTCGTCCGTCTGCGCCAGAGAATCTCGACTGCTCAATACCCTGCACACGGACAATCAGGGCGGTAATCTGCTGAGAGCATCTCGACAGCCGTCGCACTTTCACAGACAGGGAAAGTGCGATATTTCGTCGATATCCGAATACGGTTCGTGCACAGGATGGTCCATTAAAAGACGGAGAGTCGCATGGAATTCTGGGACATCATCTGGTACATCATCGTCTGCTTCGCATTCATCGCCTACCTGATCATGCTGTGGATGATCATCAGCGACCTCTTCCGGAATCGGGAGCAGTCGGGCTGGGTGAAAGCCATCTGGATCGTCTTCCTGTTCATCGTGCCGTGGCTCACCGCGCTCGTGTACCTGATCGTGCACGGTGACGGAATGGCGAAGCGGTCGGCCCGCGAAGCTGCCGAATTCAAGTCGGCACAGGACAACTACATCCGGGATGTCGCAGGGAAGTCTCCCGCCGAGCACATCGCAGATGCAAAGGCACTGCTCGACGCGGGAACGATCACCGAGGACGAGTTCCAGTCACTCAAGACAAAGGCGCTCGCCTGATCTGCACAACACCGGCCTGATCTGCACGATCGACCCGCGACGCCGCGGTGCGGAATGCTTCCAGCACCGCGGCGACAGCGGGGCGCTCCATTGCCCCGTGGCGCGTCACGAGTTCGTAGATCCTCGCCGCACGCACACCGGCAATCCGTACCCGTACCACGCGCGGATGCTGCACCGAGTACCTCGGCATCAGCGCAACGCCGCGGCCGGCGGCAACCAGTTCCTCGATGACATGGAAATCGTTGATACGGTGCACCACTCGGGGTTCCACTCCGGTCGCGGCGGTGACGGACAACAAGACGTCGTCCACCGGGAACCCTCCTCGCACACTGATCCAGTTCTCGTCCGCGAGATCGCCGAGCCGGACTTCATCGCGGCCTGCGAGACGGTGGCCGGGTGGGAGCACGAGATCGATCGGTTCACGCAGCAACCCGGTTGTCGCGACACGCGGCCCGCTCAGCGCCGGAGCGCGTTCGTCCCTGTGGGTGAGGACCACGTCGTAGTCGGCCAGCAGGGGCGGCACTGCGGAGGCAGGCACGTCCTCGTCCTGCGCGTCGATGTCCACGCCGCTGTCCGTCACGAGGTCCAGCACGGCGGGCAGTAGCAATGCCGCACCCGACGGGAACAGCGCAATGCGCACGCGACCGCGCGGTGTGGTCCGGAAGGCCGCCATCTCCACATCAGCGCGGTCGAGCGCGGTGATCACGTCGTCGGCACGCACGACGAGGGCCTGACCCGCATCGGTGAAGCGCAGTCTGCGACCGGACGGTTCGAGAAGCGGGACGCCTGCTTCACGAGCCAGGATCTTGAGCTGCTGGGACACCGCCGACGGGGTCATCGACAGCGCCACCGCGGTCGCGGCCACCGTGCCGCGGTCAGCGAGTTCGCGCAGAATCCGCAACCGTGTCGCATCCATGAAGTAAATCTACACATTTACTTAAGAAAGTTTAGATGGTCGATATTGTTTCTATAGCGAACAATATCTGGGTGACCACCCGCGCCCGCATCCTCGCTCTGACCGTCGTCCTCCTGTGGGGATGCAACTTCCTCGCCATCAGGGTCGGGATCGATCACTTCCCGCCGATTTTCTTCGCGGGCCTGCGGTTCCTCGTCATCGCCATCCCCGTCGTGCTGTTCGTACCGCGCCCCACGGTGCAACTGCGCTGGCTGCTGCTCTACGGCCTGGCATTCGGATTCGCGCAGTTCGGCTTCCTGTTCTGGGCGATGAACGCGGGACTCGCTACCGGTCTTGCGTCGTTGGTCCTGCAGTCCGCCGCCCCGATGACCGTCGCTCTCGGTGCACTGCTCCTCGGCGAACGACTCGGGCGCATCCAGGTGATCGGGCTCCTCGTCGCCGTCGCGGGAATGCTCCTCGTCGCAGTAGCACAGGGCGGCAACAGCGTCGGACTCGTACCCCTTCTGTTGGGCCTGCTCGCCGGCCTCTCGTGGGCAATCGCCAACATCGCGACCCGCAAGGCGAAGTCCACCGAACCGATGAAACTGATGTCCTGGATGTGCGTGATCGCCACCATCCCACTGTTCGGGGTGTCGTGGATCGTCGAAGGCCCCACCGCCGGCTGGGCCGCGCTCGGATCCTCCTTCTCGACCGGCGAGGGACGCATCGCACTCGTCGGCCTCGCCTACACCGCCGTCGCAGGCACCGTCGTCGGCACCGGCATCTACGTCGCCCTTCTCGGCCGTTACCCGGCAAGCACCGTGGCCCCGCTGTCGCTGATGGTGCCGATCGTCGGGTTCACGGTCGCGTGGCTGGCACTCGGCGAGGTACCGACACCGCTGACCATCGTCGGCGGGATCGTGGTCATCGCCGGAGCGCTGGTCGCACAGTCGGCCGGACGCCGCACTGCAGGCGCCATCCCCGGCCGAGCGAATGGCATGTTGCATCCGATGAACGAGACGAATGATTCATTCGCTCGGGTCGGGCAGGGTACGACGACGTAACACACCTGTGGAAAACTCGGCGCGTGGCTACAACGACGGGGATCTCGGCGCGCGGACGCATCGCGCTACGCGCAGCCGAAGCGGCTGGGTGGGCATCACGCAAGGCCGGACGCGGTAACGGATCGATGATCGGCGGGCTCATCGCCCTCAAAATCGATCCCGGCCTGATGACGCAACTCGGCCGCGGACGCCGCACCGTGCTCGTCACCGGCACCAACGGTAAATCCACCACAACACGAATGACCGCGGCGGCGCTCGAAACCCTCGACGCTGTCGTGACCCAGCCCGACGGCGCGAACATGGACGCGGGCATCGTCTCGACGCTCGCCGCGAACCGCACTGCTCGACTCGCCGCGATCGAGGTCGACGAACTGCACACTCCGCACGTCGCCGACGCGCTCGCGCCCGAAGCGATCGTGCTGCTCAACCTCACCCGAGATCAACTCGACCGCGTCGGCGAGATCAACATGATCGAGCGCAGACTTCGCGCCGGACTGCAGAGCCACACCGGCGCGACGATCATCGCCAACTGCGACGACGTGCTCGTGACCTCCGCCGCGTTCGACAACCCGAACGTCGTGTGGGTTGCGGCCGGAGCCGGATGGGCCGGCGACTCCGTCAGTTGCCCCCGCACCGGCGAACCCATCGTGCGCGACGGCGACCACTGGTACAGCACCGGCTCGGATTTCGCCCGTCCCACACCCCACTGGTGGGTCGACGATGACAATATCTACGGGCCCGACGGGCTCGTCCTGCCTCTGAAGCTGACCTTGCCGGGTCGCGCGAACCGTGGCAACGCGGCCCAGGCCGTGGCCGCAGCAGTTGCACTGGGCGCCGACCCGGCGAAGGCCGCGGCCGCAGCGTCCGTGGTCGACGAGGTCGCGGGACGCTACAAGACCGTGCAGGTCGGACCGCATTCGGTGCACATGCTGCTGGCGAAGAACCCGGCCGGCTGGCAGGAAGCACTGTCGATGATCGATCCGACCGTCGACGGACTGGTGATCGCGGTCAACGGCCAGGTACCGGACGGCGAGGATCTGTCCTGGCTGTGGGACGTACGCTTCGAGCACTTCGAAGGTATCCAGGTCGTCGCCGCGGGTGAGCGCGGCACCGATCTGGCCGTGCGTCTGACCTACGCGGGGGTCGAGCACACGCTCGTCGCGGATCCGCTGCACGCCATCGCCTCGTGCCCTCCCGGGCGCGTAGAGGTACTCGCCAACTACACGGCGTTCCGGGATCTGAACACCGCGATCGCGAAGGGGGCTACGCATGTCTGAGTCGACCGTGAGAATCGGGCTCGTCCTGCCCGACGTCATGGGCACCTACGGCGACGGCGGCAACGCGCTGGTGCTGCGCCAGCGCCTCCGGATGCGCGGCCACGACGCGGAGATCATCGAGCTCGGACTGAACGATCCGGTCCCCGACTCACTCGACCTCTACACACTCGGCGGCGCCGAAGACGCGGCGCAGCGCCTCGCGACACGTCACCTCCAACGCTATCCCGGTCTGCAGCAGGCAGCCGAGCGCGGCGCACCCGTCCTCGCGATCTGCGCGGCCATCCAGGTGCTGGGGCACTGGTACGAGACCTCGTCCGGCGAACGGGTCGACGGTGTGGGTCTCCTCGACACGACGACATCGCCGCAGAAAACCCGGGCGATCGGTGAGATCGTCATCGCCCCGGGCGTCTCCGGTCTCACCCAACCGGTCACCGGTTTCGAAAACCACCGGGGCGGCACAACACTCGGATCCGATGCGCGCCCCCTGGGGAAGGTGACGCGCGGCGTAGGCAACGGTGTCGGCGACGGAAACGAAGGTGCAGTACAGGGCTCGGTCTACGGAACGTATCTGCACGGTCCGGTACTCGCACGCAACCCCGAGTTCGCCGACCACCTGCTCGCTCGCGCACTCGGCGTCGAATCACTGCCTCCGCTCGACCTTCCCGAGGTCGAACAACTCCGTCGAGAACGACTGCGCGCGTAGGAGGTTCATCCCTGCGCGACGTGGGTGAGGATCAGGGCGGCGAGCTCGTCCGGCGCCTCGTCGGGGATCCAGTGACTGATCCCGGTGAGTGTTTCGAGCCGGTACGGCGCCGACACGTATCGCGGGGTGGCGTCGACGGCTGCGCGTCCGATCGCGACGTCGGAGTCGCTCCACACCATGAGCGTGGGCACCGCGACACGACCGAAACTCGATCGCGGGTCGGTCAACGGAATCGCGCGGTACCAGTTCACCCCGCCGCGAACGCGATGGGATCGGCCATGCGCTCCATATCGCGCGCTGCGGCCGCGGGCAGCTGTCCCGTCCGTCGCAGGACCGCTTTGCTCACCGCCGGAATGGTCAGCAGTTTCTCCGGGAGCCAAGGCAATTGGAACGCCAGCATGTACCAGGATTGGAACAGTTGTGTGCTGGTGACCATCGACCGCAGGAATGCGTCGGGGTGCGGCACGGACACCGCGGTCAGTGTGCGCACCACATGCGGATGCTGCGCGGCTACCGCCCATGCAACAGCGGCACCCCAGTCGTGCCCGACCAGGTGCACCGGCCCGTCGCCCGTCGCATCGATGAGCGTGATCGTGTCGTCGACGAGGAGTTGGAGCCGGTAGTCGCGGCGGCGGTGTGGACGTGCACCCGGTGAGTACCCACGCTGATCGGGGACGATGGTGCGGTATCCGGCGTCGTGGAGCCGCGGCGCCACCTCGCTCCAGGATCGCGAATCCTGCGGAAATCCGTGCAGAAGCACGATCCGCTCACCGTCGATCGGGCCGTCGTCTCGCACGTCGAATGTCAGCTCGCCGCGCACAACTGTACTGATACGTTCCCCCACCGCATCCCTTCCGACCTCCCCTGAACAGGGGTTCGGCCCGTTGATTCGCTTTACGCGATCTACGGGCCGGATCTCTGCTTCACGAGCCTCTGTCGTCCTCGGACGTCTGCTCGATTCGCACTTTCGATGTTATCTACATCACACCCTGTTCGTCAAGGGCACTTCCTGGATGTACGTACTTTATGCACGAACTCCGGCGCCGGTGCGGCTACTCTTCGGTGGCCTTCGCCAGAATCCGCGAGGGAACATGGTTCGCCCACCCGGAATCCGGCCAGTTGAACCATCCCGACGACGCGAACGTCCCTCCGTCCGGGTGCAGTGTCGTGCCTGTGATGAACGACGACAACTTCGATGCCAGGAACACCACGCTGTTCGACACATCAGTGACGTGTCCGGCCCGGCCCATGGGGATCGCGATGCGAACCCCCTCCGGGGTGGACATGGACGAGTCACCACCGCCGAGCGAGGCGAGCGCGGCGAGGTTGGGTGTCGGTACATAGTCGGGAGCAACGTTGTTGACCCGGATGCCATCGGGCGCAACCTCGATCGAGAGAGTGCGGGCGAACTGCTCGACAGCCGCCTTCGCAGCCGAATAGACCGCGAAACCCGGTGCGGCGCGGTGTGCTTCGATCGTCGTGAGATTGATGATGCTCCCGCCGCGACCACCGGTCTGCATCCGCGGCACCGCGAGTGAACACGCGTGGAGCACGTGCGAAAGGTTGGTCCGCACGATCGCATCCCACCCCTTCGGGTTCGTGTCGACGAAGGGTGCTCGGAACGTGCCGCCGACGATGTTGACGAGGGTGTCGACGCGCCCCCAACGCTCGTCGACCTCCTCGAACAGTGCAGCCAGCGAGTCGGGATCGCGCACGTCGCCCTGCGTGACGATGTGGTCGACGCCCTGCGTGTCGAGAGTGTCTCTCAGTTCCTTCACCGCGGTGCCGTCGAGGTCGATGACAGCGGGGTGCACCCCGTTCGCGGCGAGGTCCGCCACGATAGCGGCACCGAGGCCTCCGGCCCCGCCGGTGACCACCGCAACCGTCCCGTCGAGGCCCGCACGTTCTTCGAACCAGCCCATCACACTCATCCTCTTCCGATATAGGTGGCACCGAAGGACTCGAGGAAATCGGTGGTGACCGAGAGCCCTTCGATGGGACACGACACCAGCACCCAATCGACGCCTGCCTTCTCGAGCTGGTCGAGCACGTCGCGATGACGGTCTGCCTCGACGGACGACAACATGATTTCCTGGCTGTACGAATAGACGACGTCGATGTGGTCGGTACGACCGGCAGTGACCGCCTGTGCTCGGAGCTCGGCGATCTCGCCGCCGAGCTGCTCGACCGGGCCCAACTCGGCGGTGCGCGCCGTGGTACTCAGCGTCGCGCCGCCGGACATCGGCATCCAACCCTGCGCCCGCCGGGCGACGCGTCGTCTCGTCAGTGCGGAGTTGCCTCCGATCCAGATCGGGATCGGATCCTGGACGGGGCGGGGTCGGGCAATGATGTCCTGTGCGCTGAAGTGACGACCCTGATACGAGAAGGACTCGCCGCTCCAGTGCAGCGGGAGCACGTCGAGGGCCTCGTCGAACAGGGCGTTGCGCTCGTCGAAGTCGACGCCGAGAGCATGGAATTCACGCTTCTGATATCCGGTTCCGATGCCGAGGGTGAATCTGCCGCCGGATAGCTTGTCGAGGGTGGCTGAGGCCTTCGCGAGCAGGAACGGATTGCGGTAGGGAACCACAGCGAGATAGGTGAGCAGCCTCAGTCGCTCGGTCGCGGCGGCCACGTAACCGAGTGCCACGAACGAATCGAGGGTTTGGTGCCCTCCGCGGTCGAGCCACTTCGCGCCCGGTGCCGGGTGCTCACTGAACGAGAGTGCATCGAACCCGGCCCGCTCGGCCGCGACGGCGACGTCGCGCAGCGGACCCGGATCGAGGACATCGCCGTCAGAACCGCTGATCTCGGGGTAATGGAAGATGAAGCGCATTGCCTACCTCGTCGCACCTGAGAACCCGGCCGGGGTTCTGAATCGAGAAAATCATCCTTTCGATTCAAGATAGTCGGATTCTCGCTTGATGCAACTGGTCTTTCCGGTGCCCCTTTTTCGATCGTTCGGTGCCGCTACTTCGCGTCGGCGCCGTCGAGCATCCACGTGTCGTCGATGCGCTTCAGAGTGATGAGGAACCTCGTGGCGTCAGTGCGGCCCTCGGGGACGACGACATTCTTGACATCCTGATCGAGGAACACGAGCACGGTTGCGATGTCGCCGTCGAGCGTTTCGAGTCCGGCGTGGGAGACCGTCGCGACCGACGAACCCTGCCCGTTCTCGACAAGCCCCCGCAGGTCGCCCGCAACCTCCGAATACTTCGCCGAGAACTCCTCGGTGGAAGCCGCGGTCACGGCCTCGAGCGAATCGTCGAACGACTGATAGTCGTAGGTACCCAAGATGGCCGCATACTCGCGGGCAGCGGCGACCGCCTCGGTGCGCAACGACTCGGCCTGCCCTGCCTGCCACCATTGGAAACCGAAGAAGCCGGCGACAACAGCCAGCAGCACGATCACCGCACTGGCCACCACTCGTCCGACTCCGACTCGGCGTGCAGGCTTCTGTTCCGGATCTGCCGCAGTATCGATCCGGTCCGATGTATCGGCCGGGTTCTGGTCAGTCGTCAATTCCCGAGTCCTTCCAGGAGTTTCTGCCAGTAGTTCAATGCCTCGACACCCGTCGGGATCAGAAGCGGATCGTCGGCCATGTCGGGGCCCACTCCGGTCCCCGGAGTGGTCTGCCCCTGCAGGCCCAGATCGTTCGGCCTCGGCGCGACACGGGCGCCGCGCTGGGACAGGTCTTCGCCGGGAGGGCAGTACAGAGACCGGTTGGGCTCACGCGGGCTTTCGTCACCGATCACCATCCGCTGAGTGTCGTAGACACAGACCGGACCCTGCGTCCCGACCAGCGAGAAGTCGGCCCGGTCGCCCTTGACGATTCCGGAGAGATCGGCGAGCGTCGCGGGCATCGCATCGAGGAGCGCCGTCACTGCCGGCGTGCGCGGACCTGCCACCTCCCCCACCGTGACGAGGTTCGTCATGAGCACGCCGAAGTTGTCCTTCGTACCGGCGAACAGCTCTTCGGTGCGCGCAAGTGCATCCGGTGATCGGTCGAGCAGATAGACCAGTGAATCCCTGCTCCCCACGAGCTGGTCCGACACGTCGCGGAACGCACGCATCGAGCCCGGAAATCCTTCCGAATTCCGCGCGAGAGAATCGATCAGGCCCAGGCCTTCGTCGAGCAGCGTCGCGATAGTGGGTGCGCGTTCGGCGACCATCGTCGACAGAGCGTCGGCGTTCTCGAGCAGTGCCTGCAGTTCGGGTCCGGTGTCGCGGAGCGCGGTACCCCAGGTGTCGCCCAACGACACGATCGAATCGGCGTCGACACTCTCGATGAGCTCGGTCATGTGCACGAGCAACTCGTCGAGGCGCATGCCCTGCATCTCCTCTGGAACCTCGAGAGTGTCGCCGCTCCGGAGGTACGGTCCGTCCGCGGTCTCGGGCTCGATGTCGAGCGCGAGGATGCCGATGGCTGTTGCGGTGGACACCCTGCCGACGCTACCGACCGGGATCTGCGTTCCGGGGTCGAGCGAGAGTGCCGCTGTGGACCCGACGCCGCCCGGGTCGATCGTGACCGACTCGACCGTCCCCACTGCGACACCGCGGTAGGTGACCGAGGTACCCGGTCCGATGCTGCGTGCGTCGGCCAGCTGCGCCGTCAGTTCGACGGCACCGCCGAAACTCTGCGGGCCGAGCACGTACCGGACACCGAACACGGTCGCGAAGACGCCGACCAGCACGAACGCGACAAGCTGGATGAGAACGGGGCGGGTCATCGGGTTGCCCCCTGCAGCAGATCGGTCAGGGTCGACGCGATGTCGGTCGGCGGGGATGATGTGCCGGTCTCAGCGCCGGGCGGCATACCGCCGGTGACGAGCAGGTCGATCGCGGCAGGAATGTCGAAGGCGCCGTCGAACAGCAGGTAGTCGCCGCGTACAGCCGAGTTGAAACCGGTGATGAAGTCGTTGACGTTGACGAGCATCGACCCCACCGTCGTGTTGAAGTCGCGGATTCCTGCAGTGATCTCTGCGAGGTCGCCCACCGCCACACCGATCGTGGCTTCGTCGGCCATCACCGTGTCCATCGACGACACAGCTGTCGCCGTACTCGACACCAATGTCCGGAGATCCTGTTGTTGCGCGGCCAGGAGCCCGATCAGGGCAGTGCTGTCGGCAATCCCGTTGTCGATCAGTTCCTGCTGCTGTGCAAGCCGCGCGGTCACCGAATCGACCGCCGCGAGTGTCCGGTCGAAGTACTCGGTGTTCTCGTCGGCCAGAGCCATCGTGGAATCGAGCTCGGTGAGCATCGTGCGGATCGACTCCCCTCGGTCGCCGAAGGCAGCATCGAGTTCGGTGGTGATGGTGAGGAGCTGGTCCAGCCCACTGCCGTTCACGACGTTGCCGAGCATCGCGAAGGTGCTCTCGATGTCGGGGCCGAGCTCGGTCCGGGTGATGGTGTCTCCGTCGGCGAGAAGTTCCTTCGACGCCTCTTCCGGCATGTCCATCTGAATGTAGGGACTGCCCAGAGCCGACGGTAGTCGCACGGACGCACCGACGTTCACCGGCAGATCCACGGACTCGGTCAGGCTGAGTTCGACGAATGCCTGCCGGCCGTCGGTCGACATCGAGTACACGCGACCCACGATGGCCTGCCCGGCTCGGACCTCGGCACCGAGGTCGACGCGGTCGGCGCTCCCGAAGATCGCGGTCACGGTGTAGGTGGAGCCGGGGCCGGTCCGGCCCATGGGCAGACTCTGGAAGCTCAGGCCGCAGCCGGACGTCAGCATCCCGACTGCCGCAACGAGACCGACGATCACGGCCCTACTCCGCATCATCGCGGACCTCCCTCGCCCAGCGCGCGATCCAACGATTCGGGCACGAGGTCCTCGTAGGGATCGGACAGGTCGAACGGCACGGTGATCGGATTCGTGAAACCTGCACCGGTGCACAGCGGCAGCGGTTCGCGGGCACACAACTCCTGTGCGCGAGGGAACTGGCTGATCTGCGTCGAGATGTTCAACCGGATCCGGCCGCGCCCGTTCTCTCCGATCGCCTGGTCGATGTTCTGCATGGCGAGCGGCAGCACGTCGAAGAGTTCCGCAAATCCCACCTCGTTCGCGGCGAAGGTATCGGTGAGGGTACGGGCGTTCGCCATGATCTCCCGGGCGTCGCCACCGCGCTCGGCGAGGAGGGTGTCGAGTTGATCCAGGATCGTTGTCAGCTGTGTGATCGGTGCAGAGACATCGATGTTCTGCCGCTGCAGTTCTTCACCGAGTTCGGCGACACCGTCGACGAGTGCTTCGAGCGATCCCTCACGAGAATTCACGGCGTGCACCGCGGTCCCGAGATCGTCGATGAGTTCGCCGATGTCCTCGGACTTTGCCCCGACCACCGATGTCGCCTGGCTGAGCGCGACGATCGCCTGGTTCATCTGCTCACCGAGCCCCTCTGTGGCATCGGCAGACACTTCCAGTGTGCGACCGAGGTCGCCGCCCTCGGGGCCCATCGCAGCCGCGAGAGTATCGATGCTCTCGAGCATCTCGTCCCAGTTGATCGGAGAATGGCTGCGGTCGACGGGAATCACGTCGCCGTCGGTGAATTGCGCTCCGTCGCGGTAGGCGGGCGCGAGTTCGACGAACCGGTCGCTGATCACGGACGGGTTCATCACGAACGCCGAGACATCCGCGGGTAGCACGATGTCGGACGGTACGGACATCGTCACCTCGACGTACGTCCCGGCGGGACGGACCTCTTCGACGGTACCGACGGGAAGGCCCAGTACCGCGACATGACTACCGGGATAGATCCCGCTCACTGTGGCGAACTGCGCGGTGACGGTGCGGGTCCGGTCGGGGCCCACGACGTACCACACGCCCGCGGCACACAACGCCAGCACCGCGACGATGGCAACACCTCGGATCGACCATGTCTTCACCACTGTATTCACTTGCAGCCCTCCATCACTCCGATGGAGCACAGGAAATTGTCGGGAATGGGCCCGGCAGGTGCATGCACATCGACCCACGTCCCGTTACCCGCGGCGTTGGTCGCTGCGCGCAGGGCCGACGGGAATTCGAGAAGGATACGGTCGATGTTGTCGGCGTTCGCCGCGAGCGTGTCGGTCACCGAACGCATGTTCACGAGCAGCGTGTTCAAGTCGTCGGAGTTGTCGGTCAGGAACGTCGCGGCCGACTCCGTGAGTGCGCGAAGATCCTCGACCAGCTCGAAGAGCGCTTCCTTTCTGACGGAAAGGATGCTCACCACCGCGGTCGAGTTCTCCACGAGCGCCGCCACGTCTTCGCTCTGCTCGGCGACGACCGACGTGAGTGATTTCGAGGCCTTCAGCAGGGACATGATCCGTGCGTCGTTGCGAACCAGCATCTGCGAGGTCGCCTCCACCCCGGCGAGCGCGGAGGAGATCTGCTCCGAATCTGCGGGCATCGTGTCGGCGAGGGTCTGCATCATCGCTTCGAGCCCTTCGACATCGAGTCCGTCGGCCACGTGCTCGGCATCGGTGGCGAGTTCGTCGAGGCTGTACGGAACACCGGTGCGCGACAATGGAATCAGCCCGCCGTCCAGTTCACCGGCTCCCGCAGGGCTCACCGAGAGGTACAACTTGCCGAGGACAGTCTTGAGCTTCACCTCGGCTGTGGTGCGGTCGCCGAGAGGCTGCGCCCGGTCGACTCGGAAGTCGACGATCACGCGATCTCCCGACAGTTCCATCGACTCGACGCGCCCGGCGGGGACTCCGGCCACGTAGACGGGGTCGTTCGGCTTCAGGCCTGCCGCATTGGCCAACTCTGCGGTGTACGAATCGGTGCGGAGCCGATACGCCACCGTCGGCGCCGCCAACGAGACCAGCATGAGGACCACTACCAGGGTCATACCGGCGACTCCCAGCACGATCGGATTCGCGTTGCGGTCGTGCCTGCCAGAGAAGATCGCGGCGAACGTGTCGCGCAGTGTGCGTGCGAAACTCATCGGCACACCTCCGAGTACTCGGATCCGAAGATGTTCGTTTCGAAGTCGTTCGATTCGATCGTGAAGTTGCACATGTAGAGGTTGAGCCAGCCGCCGTAGTCGCCGATCCGGTTGATCTTGTGGCCGAGTTCCGGTAGTAGCGCCATCGATCGGTTGAACTCGTCGGTCTGCGGAATCCAAGCATCGGTCATTGCCCGCAGGTCGGTGACGGTGGTGTCGAGGGGTGCCATCGCACCGGACATCAGCACCGCGGTGGACCGCACCGCCGAGGAACCGCGATCGATGAGGGTGGCGAGCTGGTCGGTGTCGCCCGCGAGTGCCTGCCCCACCACGTTCATCCCGGAGATGAGTTGCGAGACTTCATCGCTGCGTCGGTCGATCACCGTCACGAGTTGTTCGAGGTTCACGATGACGTCGTTGAACACCTGCTCCTGCTCGACGATGTCTGTGCTGACGGAAGCCACGTGCAGGAGCAGGGACTCGAGAGTCGCACCCTGCCCTTGGAACGCGTCGACGACCGAAGCCGCGAGCGAGTTCATCTGTGCCGGATCGATCGCTTCGAAGAGCGGCTTGAACCCGTTGAGCAGGGCGGTGAGATCGACGGGAGGAGTGGTCTGTTCGATCGGGATCGTCGAGCCTGGCTCGAGGATCTGCCCGGACGTGCCGTCGGGCAGGCTCAGGGCAACGTACCGGACACCGATCATGTCGCCGTAGTTGATGTCGGCGAGTACGTCGGTGGTGAGCTCGTGACCGGACTCGATCTCGAATCCGACGGCAGCACGGGATGTTCCGTCGTCCTGTGGTTCGAATCTCACATCCGATACCTGGCCGATACGCACGCCCGCAAGTGTGACGTCGCTGCCCGGTGTGAGGCCTTCGACATTGGCGAACTCTGCGGCGTAGTCGCTGGTGGACCCAGCGATGGGACGTTCCAGGGTGTTTCCGACGACGACCGCCGCGAGGACCCCGACCATGCAGAACCCGGCGAGCTGGATCCCCGGTCCGACTTTCGATCTCACGGAATACTCACCGCCGTCCCTCGGACGAGCGGCCCGAGAAGGACCGAGGCGGCAGTGGACGGATCTCGCAGCAGCGCTGCAGGATCCGTGGGGTCGACACCCGCCGAGATCTGCTCGAGGAATCCGAGCGGTTCACTTTCCGTGGCCGCCGACACTACCTGCCCGCGACCGGTCGCCGAGGTGTGCACCGGGTCGCCGCAGTTCGATCCCGCCATGCCGGGGTAGCGCGGACAATCCGCGCTGGTATAGGGCATGGGGTCGGCGAAATCGGCGATGGCGGTGATGTTGAACCGTCCCGTCGAGAACACCCGCGCGCCCGCTTCACCGAAAATTCCCAGGTACTCGAATGTCTCGTCGAGACCCTCCGTGTTGCCTGCGAAGGCCCCGACGACCGGCGCTCCGTTGCGCACGACCGCGATCATGTTGTCGGTGTTCGCGGAGAGCACGTCGGCTCCCTGTGCTCCCAGTACGGCGCCGCCGGAGAGCAGACGGGCGATCCCGTCCTCGTTCGCGAGGGCAATCCGCGACAGTTCCGAGGCGTTCTGCATGACCGTGATGACATCGTCGGTGGCGGCAGACATCGATTCGGCCACGGCAGCCATCTGCGGCGCCGCTGCGATACCGGCGTCGACGAGCGGGCCCAAGTCTTCGGTGAGCGCCGCCATCCGGTCGATCGTCGCGCCCAGGGGCTCTCCGCGACCCTCCAGAGCCTGGCTCACGGCGTCGAGCGCGGTGGCCAACTGTTCGGGCCGCAGCTGTTCGAGCAGGTCGGCGGCGCGATAGTAGAGGTTCGCAAGCTGCACTGCCTCGTCCGACGTATCGACGGTCACCTCGGCCCCTCCCGAAAGCCGCGGGCCGATCTCCGGATTCTCCGGCGGGACGAGTTCGATGAACACGTCGCCGAACAGCGTGCGCGGCACGATCCGCACCATGACCGACGCGGGGATCTCAGCGATCTTGTCCTTGCCCAGCTGCATCGTCAGGCGAGAGCTGGTGACCCCCGCATCGAGACCGACGACGGAACCGATGTGTACCCCTTGGTACTGCACACCCGCGGCACCCTGGATGAGGCCCGCTTCGGCCGGCACCGTCGCCGTGACCTGTGGATCACGCGAGAGCGAGCCCGAACCCGAAGCCACGAGCAGCCCTCCGGCCACGAGCAGGACGACGGACGCAACCGCACCGATGACGGCGAGGAGTCCCTTGCTCGGCCCCTCGGCCCGGTTCTTGCGTCGCATCCCGGCCCCGCTCTCGGTTCTCACGCGTTCGACAGTGGCTGTGGCAGTGGTCGTCACGACAGCCCGACCCCGGGGATCGTCGGAACCAGACCCCACAACGCGAATGTCAGGACCACATCGGTGATCCCGATCGCAAGGATGCTTGTGCGCAATGCACGCCCGGCGGCGCGGCCGACACCTTCGGGTCCGCCGGAGGCATAGAACCCGTACGAGCAGTGGACGATCGCGACAATGATCGCGAACACCACGGCTTTGGTGAGTGAATACCACAGGTCGGACGGCGACAATGCGAGATGGAAGTAGTAGTCGTAGGTACCCGCAGAATTTCCTTGGAAGTTCACGACGACGAGCCGGGTCGCGACATAGGAACCCAGCAGACCCACCATGTAGATCGGGATGACACACACCGCGGCAGCAATGAGGCGGGTACTTGCAAGGAACGGGACCGATTTCACGGCCATTGCATCGAGTGCGTCGATCTCGTCGGAGATCCGCATCGCGCCGAGCTGCGCGGTGAAGCCGGTGCCGACCTTGGCGGCCAATGCGATCGATGCGACGACCGGAGCGAGTTCGCGGGTGTTGGCGATCGCGGAGAGCATCCCCGAGAGCGACGTCATGCCGATGAGTTCGAGACCTCGCTGGGTTTCGACCCCCACCATCATGGCGGCGACAGCCGACATCGCGAGGACGATGCCGATCGTTCCGCCCCCGGCCAGCAGCGACGCGTAGCCGAAGCTGACTTCCCCGATGTGGCGTAGGACGTGCGAGAAATACCGGTGCAGCGCGGTGGGGATTCCGGCTATTGCACGGAAAGCGAAGACGACATGGCGGCCGACTTCGGCGAAGCCGTCTACGACGGCGGTGACGGGCCGTCCTGCTGCAGAGCGCACCCGGGTGGCAGTGGAGTACGAGATCATCAGTACGTACCCACCGCCGGAACCATCACCGTGTACATCTGGGACAGAACGGTATTCACGACGAATACCATGATGAAGGCGAGGACAACGCCTTCGTTGACCGCATCGGCGACACCACTCGGACCGCCCTTGGCATGAAGCCCCTTGAACGACGCGATGAGCGCCGACGTGACCCCGAAGCACGCCGATTTGACCATCGCCATGGCGAAGTCCGACAGCCGTCCGTACTCCGAGAGCGTGCGGAGGAATGCTCCACCGGACCCGTCGTTGAGATAGATCTCGTACAGATAGCAGGCGCCGATACCGACGACCGTGACGAGCGCACAGAGGATCATCGACACGAGCACCGCCGCGATGAGGCGCGGTACGACGAGGCGCTCGATCACGTTGAGGCCCAAGACCTCCATCGCGTCGATCTCTTCGCGGATGGTGCGCGAACCGAGGTCGGCGCAGATCGCCGAACCGCCGACCCCGGCGAGCATCAGCGCGACCACCAGAGCAGCGGCCTGGCCGACGACGACGAACGACACGATCGCGCCGGAATAGGCGCCGGCACCGAGCTGCCCGGCGAGGGACCCCACCGACACGGCGATGAGCACGCCGATCGGCAGCATGAGCAGCAGTGAAGGCCCGCTGCATACCCTCGCGATGAACAGGGTCTGCGTGATCGTCTCCCCCAGAGACAATTTCCGCCGGACGACAACACGGAACGCGGCAACGAGCGTCTCGAGCGAGAAGCCGACCAATGCGCCGATCTGGATAACCAGATCATGCGCCGGCCCCTTCGCCTTCGGCAACTCGAATGCCACGTTCCCCACCCCCTCGGTGTCTACCGTTCACATGCCGGGTCTCGGTAGCCGGCGCCGTATTCGTCGCCCCCGACGGCCCGCCCCGCAGTACAGCCGGAACGAGATCTCGGAGGTCAGCCCTGCGCGACGGCGGACAGGCCGCCCCGCAGGTCGCCCTTGACGACCTTGCCGCTGGCGTTGCGCGGCAGTGCATCCACGACCACGATCTCCTTCGGGTGCTTGTAGCGCGCGAGGTGTTCGTCGAAGTAGGGCTGCAGCACTTCGAGGGTCAGATCATCGTTGCCCGGCTTCGGTGCAACGACCGCGACGGGGACCTCGCCCCACTTCGAGTCGGGGCGGCCGATGACCGCAGCCTCGAGGATCGCGGGGTGCCCGAAGAGGACGTTCTCGACCTCGGCACAGTAGATGTTCTCACCGCCCGAGATGATCATGTCCTTCTTGCGGTCCACGACGTAGACGAAGCCCTCGTCGTCGACGCGCACGAGGTCGCCGGAGTGGAACCATCCGCCGTGGAACGCCTCCGACGTGGCCGCCGGGTTGTTCCAGTAGTCGCGCATCATCGTGGGGCCGCGGTAGACGATCTCGCCGACCTCGCCGGGAGCGACGTCGTTCATCTCGTCGTCGACCACTCGGGCCTGGATGGTCGGGATGACGCGCCCGACGGAACCGAGCTTGCGGATTGCGTCCACACCGTCGAGCACGCAGGTGATCGGCGACATTTCCGTCTGGCCGAACACTGCGACGTTGAACGCATCCGGGAAGGTGTCGGCCATGGCGCGCAGGATGGTGTCGGAGCTCGGTGCGGCCCCCCACGAGATGTTGCGCAGTGCAAGCTTTCGCGGGTTCGCCTGCTGCGCAGCACACACGGCCTGCCACTGCACCGGCACGAGGAACAGGCTGGTGACCTGCTCGGCTTCGAGCACGTCGAGCAGCGCGCCCGGGTCGAATGCTCCGACGGGGTGGATCACGGTGGTGCTGCCGAGCATCAGGCTCGGGGCGATCGAGCCGATCGCAGCGATGTGGAACATCGGCGAGGCGCAGAAGCCGATGCCGGATTCGTCGAACTGCTGGAAGGCCCGGATACAGGTGAGCGCCTGGGCTTCCATGTTCGAGTGGGTGAGTACCGCGCCCTTGGGACGGCCCGTGGTGCCCGAGGTGTACATGATCAGCGCCGGAGTGTCGTTCGGGATCTCGACCTGCGGGTGCGGGTCGCCTTCTTCGGCCACGAGTGCGTCGTACGAGACTGCGTCGCCTTCTGCCTCTGCACCGATGGTGATCGCGAGGTCGATGCCTTCGGACTGAGCGCGGGCCGCGGCAGCGAGCGGTACGAGAGGACCCTCCGCAACAATCGCCTTCGCGCCCGAATCCGCTACGAGGAACGCAACCTCGGACGCGGTGAGACGGAAATTGACCGGCACCGCGATCGCGCCGAGCGCGTTGGCCGCGAGGACGATCTCGATGTACTCGGGGCGGTTGAGCATCAGGACGATGATGCGATCGCCGAATCCGATGCCGCGACGCGACAACGCATCCGCAAGCTTCTCTACGCGCTCGTGCAGCTGCGACCAGGTGATCGACTCGCCGAGAAAGCGGAATGCAGTGCGGTCAGGAGTCATCAGGGCGTGGCGCGCGACCTGGTTGTTCCAGTTGTTGCTGCGGTAGCGGTGCGCATCCGAGACAGAGTGGGAAGCCATCGACGGTCCTCTCGAGACGGGACAGATTCGGGACGAAGGGCGCGGCAATTGCCGGGTTCCGGTGTGATGCACCTTACAGGCAAATTCTGATTGTGGCCAGATATTTGTTAACGAAGATTCTCACCTTGATCGAACGGTGTTCCCAACGAAAAGCAAGCAGCGAACCCGTGAGGAGGAAGCGAGATAAATAGACTTTGAACAGTGCATAGGCAATGAACGGGAGCGGGTGCCGGAACCGTGCCCGCACCCATTCCCGTCCATTACATGTGCATGCAGGCTCTACGTGAAGTCGGGGCGACGCTTCTGCAGCATGGCCATCGCACCTTCCGCGAAATCCGCTGAGGCGAGTAGCTCGACCTGACCTGCCTTCTCGAACGCCAGCGCATCATCTAGAGCCGACAGGGTCGTGTTGTTGAGTGCCTTCTTGGTGAGCGCAAGGGCCCGTCGCGGACCACTCGCGGTACGGGCCGCCGCTACATCGACGTGCGCGGCGAGTTCGCCGTCGGGGAGCGTTCGGGCCACGAGACCGAAGCGGTCTGCGTCGGCCGCGGACAGACGCTCGCCGAGCAACGCCATCTCGGCTGCGCGGGCACGGCCGATGGCAGCCGGGATCAACATGCTCGATCCACCGTCGGGCATGAGTCCGATGTTGACGAATGCCAGGAGGAAGTACGCATTCTCGGCCGCGTACGTGAGATCGGCCGCCACCGCAATCGACACACCGACGCCTGCGGCAGGCCCGTTGACTGCCGCGATGACCGGCACGGGTGAGTCGACGATCGCACGAATCAACGAGTTCGCGGTATCCATCACAACATTCGGATCAGCCGGGTTCGCCCCCGCAGCCGCAAGATCGGCGCCCGTGCAGAACGCGGCGCCTTCCCCCGTGAGAACGATGGTGCGCACGCGCTCATCCACCCCGGCCGCGGTCACCGCCTCACCCAACGCGTCCATCGTCACGAGATCGAGCGCGTTCATCCGCCTCGGGCGGTTGATCGTGAGCCGGAGAATGCCATCGGCCAGTTCTGAACGCAGCCCCTCCACGGCAGTTCCTTCCGTCATCTCGGTCATACTCGCACCCTCTCCTCGGCAGCGACCATGCCGTTCAGACGTCCGGTGATGATCGCCTCGGCCTCCGAGACCATCCGGTCGACGAGCACGGCCACCGTCGGAATGTCGTCGATCAGGCCCTGGCTCTGGCCGGACGTCCAGATGCCGGCATCGATATCGCCCTCCTCGAACACGGTACGCCCACGTGCACCGGCGACGAGGTGTGCGATGTCGGCGAACTCCGCACCGCGGGACTCGATCTCGACGACATCCTTGCTGACCGCGTTCGCCGCGACACGTGCCGTGTTGCGGAGGGTGCGGAAGATCAGCTCGGTGTCGAGCTCGCTGTTCGCCACGATCTGTTCCTTGACCCGCTGTGCCACAGGTGACTCGACGGTGCACATGAAGCGGGTGCCCATGTTCACGCCGTCGGCGCCGAGAGCAAGCGCGGCCACGAGACCACGTGAGTCGGCGATACCACCCGACGCGATCACGGGAATCCGGAGCTTGCGGGTCGCAGCGGGAATGAGAACCAGACCGGGGACGTCGTCCTCGCCGGGATGCCCGGCGCACTCGAAGCCATCGATGCTCACGGCATCGACACCCACTCGTTCCGCCTTCAGGGCGTGCCTGACGCTCGTGCACTTGTGGATGACCTTGATTCCCGCGTCCTTGAAGAACGGCAGGTGGTCGACCGGATTGGACCCCGCAGTCTCGACGATCTTGATGCCCGACTCGATGATCGCGGCGCGATACTCGTCGTACGGTGGCGGTGTGATCGACGGCAGGATGGTGAGGTTGACACCGAACGGCTTGTCGGTCATCTCCCGGCACCGCGCGATCTCGCGGACCAGGTCTTCCGGTGTGGGCTGGGTCAGTGCGGTGATGAAGCCCAGCGCGCCGGCGTCGGCCACCGCTGCAACCAACTCGGCACGACCGACCCACATCATGCCGCCCTGGACGATGGGGTGCTCGACCCCGAACGCCTCGGTGAATCGGGTCCTCAAGTGTCCTCCTCGAATCGGCGCGGGACGCTGCACTACGCCCCCTCTTCCATGGAGAATCGGAAGAATCATGGTTAACTTTGGTGTCCGACGCGGGGTTTGTCAATACACTGTGTTCTGCGGTTTCGACCCGAAATCGGTGCCGGAGCCGCATTCCGATTCAGGAGTTTCTGCTGTTACCTTTAATGTTTGAACAGCTCTCCGCGACCGGTCGCGGGGTCCGACACAATCGACGAGGAGTTCCAGGTGGCCGAACACGCGCAGGTCGGGGCGCGCGCACGAGCGAGCTCCAGTAGCACGACCCCGGCGGTGCGCCGACGTCCCAAGAACCGCAAGGCGCAGATCGCGGCGGTCGCGGCCGAGGCATTCAGCGAGCGCGGCTACCACGGTGTGAGCATCGACGAGATCGCCAAGACGGTCGGAATCTCCGGGCCCGCCCTGTACCGCCATTTCCCGAACAAGTACGCACTGTTCCTGCATGCGGTCAACGAACTGGCCGACTCACTCGGCGCGGCCGTCGACGAGTTCGACGCCGGCGACAACACCGACCCGAGCGACACCCTCGACCGCCTGTTGTCGGCCACGATCCGCACCACCATCGCCAACCGCCGCACCGGTGGCCTGTATCGCTGGGAACGCCGTTACCTGTCGAAGGACGACGGCCTGCAGGTGCGCGGCAAAATGGTGGCGATCAACCGGCGACTCGCCCACATCACCGCGCAGCTCCGCCCCGACCTCACCGAGTCCGACTGCGTCGTCGTCAGTACCGCGCTGTTGAGCACCATCGGCTCGATCACCACGCATCGCGCTCCCCTGTCGAACCGCCGGCTCCAGCAACTCCTGCTCGACGCATGCCACGCGATCGTCGAGACACCGCTCGTCCCCTCGGATCCCGACACCGCAGAACCACAGGCCAAAACCGGTCTCGCGACGTCCAACAAGCGCGAAGTTCTGCTGCACGAAGCGATCCTGCTGTTCGACGCACGCGGCTATCACGATGTGAGCATCGAGGAGATCGGCGCCGCCGCAGGCATCAACGCCTCCGGCGTGTATCGGCACTTCCCGAGCAAGGCAGACCTGCTCGCCGCAGCCTTCCATCGCGCCGGCGACCGCGTGGCGATGTCCGTGGAATCCGCACTGGCCGAATCCACCACCCCCGCACAGGCACTGGAACATCTGGTGGACGTGTTCGTTCGGTTGGCATTCGAGCACAGTGAACTGATGTCGGTCTACTTCGCCGAGATCGGCAACCTTCCGAAGGCTCATCGCAGCGATCTTCGCAACATCCAGCGTCTGAACATCGAGGAGTGGGCTCGCATCGTCGCCGAGTTGCGCACCGATCTCTCCGCGGTCGAATGCCGTTTCCTCGTCCACGCTGCGCTCATCCTGTCCCTCGACGTGGGGCAGGTGATGCACTTCCGTGGCACCGAATCCGACCAACGGCGAGTACAGCAACTGATGCTGGCGGTACTCGTGACCGATGGCCGGGCTACCGGCGAGGGGGCCTCATGACCCGCACCGCACGCGCCGCCGTGTTACGCGAACACAACACTCCACTGCGGATCGAATCCATTGTCGTGCCCGAGCTTCGACCCGACGAGATCCTCGTGCGGATCCGCGGGGTGGGGATCTGCCACACCGACCTCACCGCGGCGGCGGGCGGAGTCCCGATTCCGCTTCCCGCAGTACTGGGCCATGAGGGGTCCGGAGTGGTCGCGGAGGTCGGATCGGGCATCGTCGGCCTGCGCGTCGGCGACCCGGTGGTCCTCGGGTTCGATTCGTGCCGAACCTGCCGTAACTGTCGTCGTGGTCGTCCCGCCTACTGCAGCCGATTCGCTCCACTGAACTATTCGGGGGTGCGCCCCGACGGCACCTCGGTGTTTCACGACGGGTCCGGCAGGCCGGTCCACGGCAACTGGTTCGGCCAGTCGTCGTTCTCTTCGCTCGTGGTCGCCACCGACCGGAACGTCGTCCGCCTTCCCCAGGGAGTGCCCGTCGAACTCGCCGGCCCTCTCGGCTGCGGACTCGCCACCGGAGCCGGCACCGTACTTCGGGTTCTCCGGCCCGACTCTGACTCGGCGATAGCCGTATTCGGCCTCGGAGCGGTGGGGATGGCCGCTGTCATGGCAGCGAAGATCGCCGGCTGCGGCACCATCATCGGCATCGACCCGAACCCTCGCCGTCACGCCCCGGCGCTCGAATTGGGGGCGACGACGGTGATGTCTCCCGACGACGTCGACGATATCGGCCGCCATGTGCGTCGGGCCACCGGCGGCGGGGTCGACTTCGCGGTCGAGTCGGTCGGGTCCGAAACGGTGATCCGTCAGGCGATGTCGTCTCTCACGAGCCCCGGAGTGTGCGCGACCCTCGGCCTGCGTGGCGGACGGAACCCCATCACGATCGATCAGACGCATCTGTTGAACGGCCGCACCCTCACCGGAGTCATCGAAGGCGACGCCGATCCACACGTCTTCCTCCCCGAACTCGCCGCACTCTGGCGCGACGGCCGCTTCCCTGTAGAGAAGATCACCAGCACATTCCCGTTCGACAAGCTCGACGACGCCTTCGCCGCCGTGACGGCAGGTGAGGTCGTCAAGGCCGTACTCACCTTCGACTGACAGGAACCGACATGGACGACGTCGTCCAGGAACTCGCCGCACTGCGCGCACGCGCCGATTCGATCGATCCTCGCGAGCTCGACGCCCTCTGGGAGCGGCTCACGCCCGCACGAATCGACGACCTTCTCAGATACCGTTGGAAGGGATTCAGTTTCGACACCGGCCATCGCACCCATCAGATGCTGGGCAGCGCCCGATGGTACGGGAAGTCGTTCGTCTCGGCGTCCGAGGTCCAGCCACTCGTATGCCGAGGCGAGGACGGCGAGCTGTTCTCCGACAAGAAGACCGGTCGCGGCGAGGCGAGCCTGTGGGACGTCGTGTTCCGCGGCGAAGTGACCGCGACGATGGTCTACGACGGAATGCCGGTGTTCGACCACTTCAAGAAGGTCGACGACGACACCGTGATCGGTGTGATGAACGGCAAGGGCGGCCTCGTCTTCGACGGCGGCGAACACTATTGGTTCGGCCTCGAGCGCGACGTCGCGCTCTGACCACTCCCGTCAGATGAGATGTTTGTTCCCTGCCATGCGACGCCGCATGTCGCGCAGGTAGAACGTGGAGGACAGCTGCCGGATCCGCCGCGGCACCTTCCGGTACACCGGGGGAACGACCTTCCAGAACAGATCGAACCTGCGCTGGTCGCGAGGGCTCCACGGCAGGGAGAACTCGGCGCGTATGCGCTGCGGCAGAAGGCCGATGGTCATGAAGCGCTGCAGCGGCATGAGCATTCGCACGGGAAGCGGCGAGTCGCCGCCGCTGAGCAGACCGCGGGTGAAGGCACGAATCTTCTCGTCCACCTCCACCGTCGCGATCATCTCGTCCCAGTACGCGTCGAACTCTGCGCGAGTGGCCGGCCACATGTCTTCCTTGACCTGCAGCGCAGTGCCGTACACCGCGGACTGACGGTAGATCCACTCGATGTCGACATCGGAGAGCTTGTGGAACATGCGCTGGTACATCTCGACGCCGTTGCGGTAGAGCGTTGCCGCAACCCATAACTGGAGTTCAGGATCGAAAGCATTGTAGGTTTCGGAGCGAACGGGAACATGAACCTTGTTCACCAGCCGGACGATCTGTTTGCGCTCCTCCGGCGTGCCGAGGGTGACCGCGTAGACGTAGGTCATGGTGGTGCGCAGCCGGTCGAGCGGACGCTGGAGGGTGGTGCTGTGGTCTGCCACGCCGTGGCCGACTCCCCGCTCCGCGAGTTGTAGCAATACGGTCGATCCGGCGCCCAGGAGCAGCATCGATTCGCCGACGAAGTCGGCCAGGTCGATCGAGCCCGGCTCGATCGGAGCAGGATCGGCGACGACCGCATCAGGGACGCCGCCCTCGACAACACTGGGCTCGTTGACTTTCACTGGTGGTGCCATAGGGTCGCCTCCTCGGCGAAAGTACGGATGCTGCACTGCCATCCAAATTGTGCACGCCCGTACTCAGATAGGCAAGAGGTCCTTGTGCTCTACGTGCCACCGTCGGCGTCGGCGTCGGCGAACCGCTTCCGGTGCGCAAGCAGCCTGGCGGCCGCGTCCTCGAACTGCAGGAGGGTCTGCGTGATCACCCCGTTGTGATCACCCACGCGCATCGCGGCGATGAGTTGCTCGTGAGATCGCACGGCGACGACTCCCCACTGCCGGTCCCGCGCGAAGAGGCGATACGGCAGCGTGCGGGCTGCGGTATCGAGGAACCATGCGAGCTTCGGGCTGCTCGCAATACGGTTCACCTCACGGTGAAAACACCACTCGGCGTCGGCAATACGCTCGATGTCCGGCACCCCGCTCGAGGCCGGCGAACCATTCGACGTCGCCACGCAGGCGCGCAGGCGTTCGTTGAGCTCCGTCAGACGCTCGAGGTCGCCGGCATGGGCACGGTCGACAGCCCTCAATGCGATTTCGACCGCGAGTTGCCCCTGGAGCCAGAAGATGTCATCGATATCGGAGCTGCTCATCGGCGACACCCGGTAGCCGCGATTCGGTGCGGACTCGACCATGCCTTCACCCCGAAGCGTGAGCAACGCCTCCCTCACCGGCGTGACGCTGACACCGAGTTCGGCTGCGGTCTCGTCCAATCGAATGAATTCGCCCGACCGGAAAGAACCCGACATGATCGCACTGCGCAGGTGGGAAGCCACCTCGTCGGAGAGCTGGGGGCGTCTACGCATACGCGACGGATCGGTACGCGGTGCATCACGATCGGCAGCGACGGCATCGGTCACGCGGGTCGTTGAGGCCATGTGTTTCTCCTGACGGTCCACAAGGCGAGCGGATCGGGCTTGTCCGTTCGGTACGAGACGCATAGTGTGAGCTCCACTACAGCTAATCACATCAAATATATGTGATGTGATCCGTCAGGAAGCGTCGAAAAATGACACAGAAGAGCAGTACGACGGACCCGAAGACCGGCAGCGAGCCGTCCACCGACACCTTCGCGAGCCTCGACCCCCGCTCGGGAGACGTGATCGCCGAATATCCGATCGCCGATGCCGCAGCGGTGGCCGAGGCCGTCGACCGGGCCCGTATCGCGGCACGCTGGTGGGATGCGCAGGGATCCCGCGGGCGTCGCGAGTGGCTCCTCGAATTCAAGAAGGCCGTCGCCCAGGACGCCACCTCCCTCGCGAGGCTGATCTCACGCGAGACCGGAAAGCCGTACGGCGACGCATTCCTCGAGGTGATGCTCGCGATCGAACACCTCGACTGGGCAGCGAAGAACGCCAAGAAGGTTCTCCGAGCGCGGAAGGTGCCCTCGGGAATCGCGAGCTTCAACCAGGCCGCAGCCCTCGAGTACAAGGCACTCGGCGTCATCGGCGTCATCGGCCCGTGGAACTACCCGGTCTACACCCCGATGGGCTCGATCTCATACGCCCTCGCCGCAGGCAACGCCGTCGTCTTCAAGCCGAGCGAGCTGACACCGGGCGTCGGCAAGTGGCTCGAGGAGAAGTGGAACTCCATCGCACCGACCCAGCCCGTATTCCAGGTCGTGACCGGACTCGGCGAGACCGGGTCTGCGCTCACCCGCGCGGGCGTCGACAAGATCGCATTCACCGGGTCCGGTCCCACGGCACGCAAGGTGATGGCCGTGTGCGCCGAATCGCTCACCCCGCTCGTCGCAGAGTGCGGTGGCAAGGACGCGATGATCGTGGCGGCCGATGCCGACATCGACAAGGCAGTGGACTTCGCTGCGTTCGGCGCGTTCGGCAATGCCGGGCAGACCTGCGCGGGTGTCGAGCGCATCTACGTCGTCGAGTCCGTCTACAAGGAATTCCTCGACAAGCTGACCGCCCTCGTGAAGCGCGCGAAGCCGGGTGGAAGCGACGAGTCGACGTACGGTCCGATGACACTGCCCCGCCAGATCGACATCGTGCGCAGCCACATCGAGGATGCGCTGGCGAGTGGCGGCACCGCGGTGGTCGGCGGTACCGAGTCCGTGGGCGAGCGCATCATCGAACCGGTGATCCTCACCGACGTGCCCGAGACTTCGAGCGCTGTGTGCGAGGAGACCTTCGGACCCACCGTCGTCGTCAACAAGGTGCGCGACCTCGACGAGGCGATCGACCGGGCCAACGGCACCGCCTACGGACTCGGTGCGTCGATCTTCATCGGCAACAAGGCCAAGGGTCGTGAACTGGCCGAACGCCTCCGCAACGGCATGGTGTCGGTCAACTCGGTGCTCGGCTTCGCAGGCATCCCGTCGTTGCCGTTCGGCGGCATCGGCGAGTCCGGCTTCGGCCGCATCCACGGCGCCGACGGCCTTCGCGAGTTCAGCCGGCCCAAGTCTGTGACGGTCGAGAGGTTCAGCTCGCCGCTCAAGCTGATGAGCCTCGAACGGCCCGAGCGCGACCTGAACCTGTCCGTGAAGATGCTGAAGTTCATGCACGGGAGGTAGGCCATGACGACTACAGGACCTCGCGCGAAGAGAACACGTAAACCGGCTGTCGTCGCGTCACCCGAAGCGCGGATCGAGAAGGCCGGTACATTTCCCGGGCCGAATCGCGACCCGCATCCGAAGGCGGGGCGTAACGGATGGCTGAAGGTGATCGAGGGCCTCGACCCTGTCACCCATCATCAGGACATCCTGCGGATCACCGCGGGGTACGAGTTCCCCTGGGACTACCAGCGGTCGCTCGAGTTCGCGTTGTTCCGCACGTACTGTGTGCCGACCATCTCCGAGTTGCTCGCCCGTACCGGCGAGTTCGAGCATCGGCCGCAGAAGCGATACGACGACACCTCGCTGTTGATGGCCGAACTCATCGAGCACGGGTACGACGCCGAGCGCGGCCGTGAATCGCTGCGCACCATCAACCGCATGCACGGCAAGTACTCGATCGACAACGACGACATGTTGTACGTGCTGTCGACATTCGTGTACGACCCGCTCGACTGGATCGACAACTACGGCTGGCGTCGTCTGCATCCGAAGGAGCGGCTCGCGTCGTTCTACTTCTACCGGCAGGTCGGAATCCGGATGGGCATCAAGGACATCCCCGAGTCGTTCCAGGAATTCCATCGGTTCAAGCTCGAGTACGAGCAGAAGATGTTCGTCTACAGCGACGACAACCACGCCATCGGGACCTACACGCTCGAACTGTTCAAGTCGTGGTACCCGAAGGCACTCGCCCCCGGCGTCGAGAAGGTCGTGTACTCGCTGATCGACGACCGGATGGCCAACGCGTTCGGTTTTGCGAAGGGCTCACCGCGCATGCGGGCCATGTCGGAGGGTGCGCTGCGGATGCGGTCCGCTCTCGTGCGCAGGTTCCCCAAGCGGAGGGTGTCGGTGTCCGGAGGCAACGCTGCCAACCGCACGTATCCCGGCTACCCGCTGGGCTATCGACCGCGGGATCTCGGCGTGTAACAACGAAAGTCGCAAAGACAGAGACCCCGTCGCGCAGAGTCACACGTCTGCGCGGCGGGGTATCCTCGATTTCAGGGACGGCAACGCGAACGCCGACGCGAACACGACGATGGCGCAGGCACCGCACACCAGATACACGATGACGAAGCCGCTCGAGCCGATACCGTCCGTAATCATGTGCGCGGCGAGCACCGTCGCGACCACAGCACTGCACACGGTGCTTCCGACGGTACGGAGCAGCACGTTGACACCGTTCGCGGCGGCGTTCTGCGACAGGGGAACCGCTCCGAGCAGCAGGATCGGCAGCGTGCAGTACACGAAGGTCGTTCCGATCGCCGCGATGAAGATCGCCGCCACGACCGTCCACAGCGGCTTGTCGGGGACCGCGTGCACGGCGTAACCCACGATGAGGAACGTCGCGCCGATCATGATGGCGATCTTCGGGCCGAACCGGTCCGAGACACGTGACGCCACAAGGGCGAAGATCATCATCGCGAAGCTCGCAGGCAGCTGGCACGCCGCTGCCTGCAGGATCGTCAGACCGTAGCCGGCACCGTGCTCGGGCGAGGCCTGGAGCAGTTGCGTCGTGATGAGGGTGTTTCCGTAGAAGGCGAAGCCGACGAGCAGCGCCGACAGGTGCGGTGTCAGAACCGAACGCTGCGCGGACACCCGCAAGTCGACCAGCGGGTTGCGGTTGCGCAACTGCTGGTATCCCCAGACTGCGAACAACAGGAGCGAGCACGCGAACATGGTCAGGACCGCGGCGGAGGTCCATCCCCATGTACTGCCCTGCGTGATCGGAACCAGCAGGCAGATCAGTGCGCCGGAGAGCCCGGCGGCACCCGCGACATCGAAGCGGCCACCGGTGCGGGTGGTCGACGGGGGGATGACGAACGAAGCCGCGGCGGCGACTCCCGCGCCGATCGCCGTGGTCACCCAGAACAGCAGGTGCCAGTCCGCGAACTGGACGATCGCCGCGGCGAACGGGATTCCCACAGCCGTACCGATTCCGAGGGTGGAGCTGAGGATGGCGATCGAGCGATCGACGCGGTCTCGCGGCATCACCTCACGCAGGATCGCCATGCCGATCGGAAGAACGGCGGCGCCCGCGCCCTGGAGACCTCGGGCGAAGATGAGCAACCCGATGTTCGACGTGAGTGCGCAGATCAGCGATCCGACGGTCATCAGCCCGAACGCGATGAGAAGCATCTGCTTCTTGCCGATCATGTCGGCGAGGCGACCGAAGATGGGTGTCATCACTGCACCGACGAGCAGCGTGCTTGTGACCAGCCACGACACGGCGGTGGGGCCGGCACCGGTGAAGCCGGGGAGGCTCGGCAGCAGCGGCACGATGACGGTCTGCATGATCGCCTGGAAGATCGCCCCCACTGCGAGGACGGGGAAGACGAACTTCGACAGGTTCGGCCTGCCGGTACGGTTCTCGGTCCGACGCTGCAGGGTCGCGCCACGATTGCGGCCGGGAACGTGGAGCCGCAGCGGGAACGAGACTGTCACGCGACTCCCTCCGGCATTGGTAAATGACTGTTCACCACTTTAGGTGAACAGTCATTTACCCCACAACCGGAGTGGGAATTGTCTCAGCGCCGGCTAGCCGTCGAGCAGTGACTGCACGAGCGGCGCGTACAGCGCAACCACGTCGTCGACCGATCCCGCGGCCTTCTCCTGCATCATCCGGCGACGTATGAACGCAACCCCCATGAGCATGGAGAACACGAGTTCCGCCCGCATCCGCGCATCCGGGCCCGCCATCAACTCCACCAACCCGTCGATCATCTGCGACGAGTAGTTCTCACGGAGCTTGCGGTTGTTCTCCTCGCTGGCACCGCTCATGAACAGAAGCGTCATCGACAGCGGTTTGTGCCGCGCGGACTGCCTCGCGAAGATCGCAACCATACGCTCGGCCAAGGTCTCGAACGGACCGTCGTACAACAGCTCGGCTGCCGCCTTGAAGTCGACCAGTTCGTCGTACAGCTGTTCCTTCGACCCGAAGTACTTGATGATCAGTGGCGCGCTGACCCCGGCGTCCTCCGCGATGTCCTTGAGAGTGATCTCGCGATACGGCCGTGTCGCGAAGGCGAGTCCGGCCGCGTCCAGAATCAGCCGACGCGTCTCCTCCGAGGTCCGTCGTCTCCTGTCCGGTGTGCCCGTGGCCGTTCCCGCCTCGCGCTCGGTCACATCGCCCGCCTTCCGGACAACGCGCGACCGAGCGTCAGTTCGTCGGCGAATTCGAGATCGCCGCCCATCGGAAGACCCGATGCCAACCGAGTGACGGCCAGCCCCGGGAAGTCGCGCAACATCCGAACCAGATACGTCGCCGTCGCCTCACCCTCCGTGTTCGGATCGGTCGCGATGATCACTTCGGAGACATCGACGCCGTCCTCCTGATTGCCGATCCGGGTGAGCAGTTCACGGATGTGCAACTGGTCGGGCCCGATACCGTTCAGTGGATCGAGCGCACCACCGAGCACGTGGTACCGACCCCGGAACTCGCGGGTCCGCTCGATCGCCTGCACGTCCTTGGGCTCCTCGACCACACAGATCTGCGTGCGGTCGCGGCGCGAATCGGAGCAGATCCGGCACCGTTCCCGATCCGACACCGTGCCGCACACCTCACAGAACTGCACCCCGTCGCGGACCTTCTGCAACGCGGCCTGCAGCCGGTCGATCTCCGGCGGCTCGACGGACAGCAGGTGAAACGCGATCCGCTGAGCGCTCTTCGGTCCGACGCCGGGCAGTTTGCCCAGCTCGTCGATCAAGTCCTGAACCGGTCCTTCGTACACGCGTACCTCTAGAACCCGGGCAGGCCGGGAATGCCGCCGCCGAGTCCACCCGCGAGCGGACCGAGTTTCTCGGACGCGATCTCCTGAGCCTTCGCCGATGCGTCGGCCACCGCAGCAACAACGAGGTCCTGCAGGGTCTCGATATCTTCCGGATCGACGACCTTCGGGTCGATCTGCACTGCGACGACCTCTCCGGTGCCCTTCACCGTTGCGGTCACGAGGCCACCACCGGCCTGGCCGGTGACCTCGGCCTGCGCCATCTCGTTCTGCGCGGCCATGAGCTGCTGCTGCATCTGCTGAGCTTGGGCGAGGAGTTGCTGCATGTCGGGCATACCACCGGGTTGCACGGGCACGTCCTTCCTGTGTCTACTGGGTTTGTCTACCTGGAGTTTCGCCTGCCAGGTTAGTCGCATGCCTGTGCCGCGGGCACGCACGCGAGACGTCAGTCGAGGGTGTTCTTCAGATTCTCGAGAACCTGCTGCTGGATCTTGCGCAGGCCGATCGGCGCGAACGTCTTCTCGAAGAACCCGCCGATACCACCCGCACCGTTCCACTGAGTGAGGGTCACGACCGTCGATCCGGTGCCGTTGGGGACGACACTCCACGTGGTGACGAGCGACGAATTGGCGTCGGTCTCGGTGATCGTGCTGCCGGAGGTCGTCACCTTCGCCTGCACGTCGCGCACCCGCTTCTCGGTGGCCTGGAGTAGCCAGTGCACGATCGTGCCGTCGCCCTGACCGCCGGAGATCACACGGTAGTCCCGGTAGTGGTCCGACAGGATGCGCGGGCGCACGGTCTCGTAGTCCGAAAGCGCCGCAAGCACCTTCTCGGGCGCCGCTGCCAACTGGATCGAGCTGCTTGCACTGACCTGTGCCACGGTGGACTCCTCTGTAACAGTTGATTCGTTTCTCGATTCGAGCCCGTTGAAGCTCGCCGACGTTCTACATCCTGCCTGTCAGTACCAGGACGTAGGAGTCCGGCGGGTCTATTGTGGATTGCACCACTGATGCGCTGCTGCAGGGGAGTCGAATGCTGAGAACGTCACGAAGTGTCGGAACTTACGGAGACTCGGTCCACCGTGAGGGTGTGCAACGCCTGCTGCGCTCGTATCGCTCCATCCCCGCCGACGCCCCGGTGCGGCTCGCGAAGAAGACATCGAACCTGTTCCGCGCACGCGCCAAGATCGATTCGCCGGGCCTCGACGTGTCGGGGCTCGGCGGTGTCATCTCCGTCGATCCGCACGCTCGCACCGCCGATGTCGCCGGAATGTGCACGTACGAAGACCTCGTCGATGCAACCTTGCCCTACGGATTCGCGCCGCTGGTCGTGCCGCAGCTCAAGACGATCACTCTCGGCGGCGCAGTCACCGGGCTCGGCATCGAATCAACTTCGTTCCGCAACGGACTACCACACGAGTCCGTACTCGAGATGGACATCCTCACCGGTAGCGGCGAGATCATCACCGCCACACCGGACGGCGAACACTCCGATCTGTTCCGCGGTTTCCCGAACTCGTACGGGTCGCTCGGATATGCCACGCGGCTGCGGATCGAACTCGAACCGGTGAAGCCGTTCGTGGCACTACGTCACCTACGCTTCACCTCGCTCGCCGACCTTCGGACGACGCTCGACCGGATCACCACCGAACGCGTCCACGCCGGAGTCGCAGTGGATTACGTCGACGGTGTCGTGTTCTCGGCCGACGAAGGCTACCTCACCCTCGGCATACAGACCGCCGAACCCGGGCCGGTGTCCGACTACACCGACATGGACATCTTCTACCAATCGATCCGGCACGAATCCGTCAACCATCCCAAGACCGATCGACTCACCATCCGCGACTACCTGTGGCGATGGGACACCGACTGGTTCTGGTGCTCGCGTGCCTTCGGAGCACAGAACCCTCGCGTGCGGAGATTGTGGCCGAAGAAGCTGCTGCGCAGCAGCTTCTACTGGAAACTCATCGCACTCGACCACAAGTACTCGATCGCGGATCGCATCGAGGCCCGTAAAGGCAACCCGCCGAGAGAACGTGTCGTCCAGGACGTCGAGGTCCCCATCGAACGGACCGAGGAGTTCATGCAATGGTTCCTCGACGAGATTCCCATCGAGCCGATCTGGCTGTGCCCCTTGCGACTGCGCGACAAGTCCGCGTCGTACGACCCTCGGCGCCCGTGGCCGCTCTATCCGCTCGAACCGAAGCGCACCTACGTCAACATCGGATTCTGGTCGTCGGTGCCTGTTGTCCGCGGCGAAGTCGAAGGCGCCGCAAACCGCCGCATCGAGCACAAGGTGGCGGAGCTCGACGGTCACAAGTCGCTGTACTCCGACTCTTTCTATAGCCGTGACGAATTCGAAAATCTCTACTACGGCGAGGGTGAATACCCCGCACTCAAGGATAGATACGATCCCGGGTCTCGCTTGACGGACCTGTTCGCAAAGGCGGTGCAACGACATTGACCACATTCGAAACGGAGCGCTCGGGGCAGCAGACCGACAAGCTCAATCTCGCGCAGATCGTCGAGATCGCAACCGGCGGTGAGATGCCGCTGCGGTTCAGCGCATACGACGGCTCCACGACCGGCCCTGCAGATTCCCCGTACGGGCTCAACCTGACGGCGCCCGAAGGCGCCACCTACATCGTCACCGCCCCGGGCGATCTGGGTATGGCACGCGCGTATGTCTCGGGAACGCTCGAAGCCGAGGGTGTGCATCCCGGCGATCCGTATCCCCTGCTCAAGGCACTCGGTGGCGTCCACTTCGAACGTCCGCCTGCACGGACCCTCGCGCAGATCGTACGGTCGCTCGGGCCCGACCTGCTCAAGCCGATCGCTCCTCCGCCGCAGGAGCACCTCCCCCGTTGGCGCCGTGTCGCCGAGGGGCTTCGCCATTCGAAAGCACGCGACGCCGAGGTCATCCATCACCACTACGACGTATCGAACACGTTCTACGAGTACGTTCTCGGGCCGTCGATGACGTACACGTGCGCCGTGTTCGAGTCGGAGAACCAGAGCCTCGAGGACGCCCAGGAGAACAAGTACCGACTCGTCTTCGAGAAGCTTCGATTGAAACCCGGAGATCGCCTGCTCGACATCGGCTGCGGGTGGGGTGGCATGGTGCGATACGCCGCACGCCGGGGTGTCAAGGCCATCGGCGCGACCCTGTCGAAGGAACAGGCCCAGTGGGCGCAGAAGGCCATCGCCGACGAAGGCCTCGGCGACCTCGCCGAAGTACGTCACTCCGACTATCGTGACGTGCCGGAAAACGGGTTCGACGCGATCTCCTCGATCGGCCTGACCGAGCACATCGGTGCCGCGAACTACCCGTCGTACTTCCGGTTCCTACACGACAAACTCCGCGTCGGCGGGCTGCTGCTCAACCACAGCATCACTCGCCCGCACAACCGCGGACGGCACAAGGCCGGCGGCTTCATCGACCGCTACGTGTTCCCAGACGGGGAGCTCACCGGTTCGGGGCGGCTCATTTCGGAGGCTCAGAACATCGGCTTCGAGGTGATGCACGAGGAGAACCTGCGTCAGCACTACGCCCTGACGTTGAAGGCATGGTGCGAGAATCTCGAAAAGAACTGGGATTCCGCACGTTCCGAGGTCGACGAAGCGACCGCCCGCCTGTGGGGTCTGTACATGGCGGGGTCGCGGGTGGGCTTCGAGACCAACGGCGTCCAACTCCACCAGATTCTCGGCGTGAAGCTGGGTAAGGACCAGGCACCCCAGGTCCCTCTGCGTCCCTGGTGGGTCGCATGAGCGCGTAGTCGCGGCTACACGGAGAACGGGCAGATGCAACCTTTTCGCAAGGTTGCATCTGCCCGTTCCGGTTGTAAACGGGTCAGCTACGCAAGCTCGCAGGCGGAGTGAAACGCTCGCCGTACTTGGCAGCGAGTTCCTCGGCGCGCTTGACGAAACCTTCCTTCCCGCCCGGGAATCCCGTGATGTACTGCGCGACACCACCGGTCCAGGCCGGGAAGCCGATACCGAGGATCGAGCCGATGTTGGCGTCGGCGGTCGTGGTGAGCACGCCCTCGTCGAAGCACTTCTGGGTCTCGATGGCCTCGGCGAACAGCATGCGATCGATCAGGTCCTGCAGCGGCACGTCGAGCGTCGCGACGGTCTTGTAGTGATCGCGCACGCCCTGCCAGATGCCGAGACGCTTGCCGTTCTCGTCGTACTCGTAGAAGCCTGCCTTCTCGAGGCGACCCGGCCGACCCGACTCGACCATGAAGTCGACGACGTCGATAGCGGGGTGACGGGTGGTGCCGAGCTTGGTGTCGCCCTGCGCCGCAGCCTCCGCGGTCTCCTTCGCGATCTTCTGCATGAGCTTCATGTTCAGCTCGTCGGTCAGCTGCAGCGGCGGAGCCGGGTATCCGGCCTGCGAACCGGCCTGCTCGATCGTCGCGGGCTCGATACCCTCGCCGAGCATCGCGATGGCCTCGTTGACGAACGTGCCGATCACGCGTGAGGTGAAGAATCCACGGCTGTCGTTGACCACGATCGGGGTCTTGCGAATCGCGAGCGTGTAATCGAACACGCGGGCCAGCGCCTCGTCGGACGTCTTCTCGCCCTTGATGATCTCGACCAGCGGCATCTTGTCGACCGGCGAGAAGAAGTGAATACCGATGAAGTCCTCGGGACGCTTGACGCCGGTCGCGAGACCGGTGATCGGCAGCGTCGAGGTGTTGGAACCGAGCAGCGCGTCGGGCTCGACGACATCCTCGATCTCCTGGAACACCTTGTGCTTGAGCTCGGTGCTCTCGAAGACCGCCTCGATGACGAAGTCGACGCCCTTCAGGTCCGCAGCATCGGCAGTCGGGTGGATGCGATCGAGGAGCGCCTTCGACTTCTCCTCTGTGGTCTTGCCACGCGAGAGTGCCTTCTCCTCGATCTTGACCGAGTAACCCTTACCGCGCTCGGCGGCCTCGGCGCTGATGTCCTTGAGGACGACCTCGAATCCGGCCTTCGCCGACACGTACGCGATGCCTGCACCCATCATGCCCGCACCGAGCACACCGATCTTCTTGATCTCACGCTTCGGCACGTCCTTCGGGCGCGACGCACCCGAGTTGATGGACTGCATGTCGAAGAAGAACGCCTGGATCATGTTCTTCGCAACCTGGCCGGTGGCGAGCTCGGTGAAATACCGCGACTCGATGGTCGACGCATTGTCGAAATCGACCTGGGCGCCTTCGACGGCCGCGGACATGATCGCGCGCGGACCCGGCATCGGAGCACCCTTGAGCTGCTTGCGCAGGTTCGCGGGGAAAGCCGGGAGGTTCGCAGCGAACGCAGGCGACGACGGGGTACCACCGGGGATCTTGTAGCCCTTGGTGTCCCACGGCTGCACGCCGCCCTCGGGGTTGGCCTTGATCCACGCCTTGGCGGCGGGCACGAGTTCTTCGATGCTCCCGACGACCTCGTGCACGAGACCGAGTTCCTTGGCCTTGACCGCGTTGTACTTGTTGCCCTGCAGAAGAAGCGAGAGCAGCGCGGTCTGGAGTCCGAGCAGTCGGACGGTGCGGGTGATGCCGCCGCCTCCGGGCAGCAGCCCGAGGCTCGCCTCGGGCAGACCGATCTGAATACCCTTGACATCGGCGGCAATACGGTGGTGCGTCGCGAGTGCGATCTCGAGGCCGCCGCCGAGTGCCGCACCGTTGATGGCGCTGACGACGGGCTTGCCGAGGGTTTCGAGGCGACGCAGGTCGGACTTGATGTCCTGGACCTCGTCGAATGCGACCTGCGCGTCGGCAGGTCCGATCTCGATGATGTTGCGCAGGTCGCCGCCGGCGAAGAATGTCTTCTTCGCAGACGTGATGACGACGCCGGTGATGGAATCCTTCTCGGCGACGAGACGATCGACGGTCGACTTCATCGACGTCTTGTAGAGCGCATTCATGGTGTTCGCGCCCTGGTTGGGGTCGTCGAGCGTGAGGACGACGATGCCGTCTGCGTCCTGATCCCAGGAAATCATGTTGTCGGTCACTGTATTTCGGATCCTTCCGGTATCAGACGCGCTCGATGATGGTGGCCACGCCCATGCCACCACCGACGCAGAGGGTGAGCAGGGCACGGCGCAGACCACGGCGCTCGAGCTCGTCGACCATGGTGCCGAGGATCATGGCACCGGTCGCGCCGAGCGGGTGGCCCATGGCGATGGCGCCGCCGTTGACGTTGAGCTTCTCGTCCGGGATGTGCAGGTCCTTCTGGAACTTCAGGACGACGGAGGCGAACGCCTCATTGATCTCGAACAGATCGATGTCGTCGACCGTCAGACCCGCGGTCGCGAGAACCTTCTTCGTCGCCGGCGTCGGGCCGGTGAGCATGATGGTCGAGTCGGCACCCGACGTGGCGGTCGCGACGACGCGGGCACGCGGGGTCAGGTTGAGGTCCTTACCTACCTGCTCGGAGCCGACGAGTACCAGCGCGGCGCCGTCGACGATGCCGGAGCTGTTGCCGCCGTGGTGCACGTGGTTGATCTTCTCGACGAAATGGAACTTCTGCAGGGCCACGGCGTCGAATCCGCCGACCTCACCGACCGTGGCGAACGACGGCTTCAGACCGGCCAGACCCGCGAGGGTCGTGTCGGGACGCATGTGCTCGTCCTGGTCGAGGATCGTCAGGCCGTTCTGGTCCTTGACCGGAACGACGGACTTGGCGAAGTAGCCACCCGACCACGCTGCGGCGGCGAGCTGCTGCGACCGCAGGGCGTACGCGTCGACGTCCTCGCGGGAGAAGCCCTCGATGGTCGCGATGAGGTCGGCGCCCACGCCCTGGGGCACGAAGTAGGTGTCGTAATTGGTGGCCGGGTCCAGTCCCCACGGGCCGCCGTCGGAGCCCATCGGCACGCGCGACATGGACTCGACGCCACCGGCGATGACGAGTTCGTCCCAGCCGGAACGAACCTTCTGTGCCGCGGTGTTCACGGCCTCGAGGCCGGACGCGCAGAAGCGGTTGATCTGGATGCCGCCGACGGTGTCCGGCAGGCCTGCCGCGGTGGCTGCGGCGCGTGGCATGTCGGCGCCCTGGTCGCCCACCGGGCCGACGATGCCGAGGATCAGGTCGGAGATGCGGTCCTCGTCGAGATCCGGAAAACGGACACGCAGCTCGTCGATCAGACCGGTAACCAGGGAGATCGGCTTGACGGGGTGCAGCGAGCCGTTCTTCTTGCCGCGGCCGCGGGGGGTTCGGATGGCTTCATAGATGAATGCCTCGGTGGTCACAGTGCGCAGGTTCCTTCCCGTGCTGACGGTGTGGTGGCGCGGCATCCCACCTGAGGGACGTCCACGCCCAACCTTCCGCCTCCACGGTAGGAGCGCATCCCCAGCCGCGATAAGGACCGAACCGATCGGGCTCCGTGACCGAACCGAACCTCACGGAGGTAACTCCACGACAGATTCTCCCTCGCTTCATCCGGTGCCGACCTGCGAAAACAGGCGCATCGGCAAAAATTTCGGACCCGACGGGAACTTTTCGCTCCGCCCGCGCCTCATATCACCGACACACACGAACGCCCCTGCATCCGAACGTACCGATGGAAAGCGAGCACACCATGACCAGCGGATTCTTCTCCAACACCTCGGCCGACTCCACCTCCGAGTCCACCGACAGCACCCGCTCGGACGCATCCTTCGGCTCGACCGCGTCCTCCACCGACTCCGCGTCCGCCGCGAGCGACCGCGCCGACTCGTCCTACGGCTCCAACTCGTCGTTCGACAGCGACTCCTCGTTCGGTTCGTCCTCGGCCGCCGACCAGGGCTCCGTGAGCTACGAGTCGTACGAGCGCTACGAGCGTTACGACTCCTCCGGGGCGAGCAGCTCCGACTCGTCGTACGGATCGGCGAGCGACAGCGGCTCGTCCGCCTCGGTCGGCGCGTCCTCGTCGGCATCGGACAGGAGCAACAGCGCCTCGTCGGCCGACTCGGCCAACGCAGGTATTTCCTCCTCGGCCACGAATTCCGCCGACCGCGCTGCGTCCTCCGACTCGAGCGCGACAAGCGCGATGACCTCGGGCGGTAACGCCGGCTCGACCTCGACCGGCGCATCAGGCCCGCAGCCGGTGGTCCTCGACGAGTACTCGAGCTCGGATGGCGCCGAGTACGTCGAATACGACACCGACGGCGACGGCGTGGTGGACCTGATCACCGTCGATCTCGAAGGTGACGGCCGCATCGACGCCACCATCAGTGACACCGACGGCGATCTCGTCCTCGATCAGATCTCGGTGGACACGGACGGCGACGGACTGGTCGACTTCTCCGCCGTCGACGCGGATGGCGACGGCAGGCTCGATGTCGCCGCGGTCGACATCGACGGCGACGGCGAGGTCGACGCCGTGATCGACCTGCACAGCGGTGCGGTGGACTACGACGGTGACGGCGTCGCCGACGACTACGTCGATGTCAGCGAATTCGACTCCGGCAGCAGCTCGGAGTACAACACCGACCTCGCCTGATCGGCCATGTCAACCGATGATGCAGGTACGACTCCGATCGCCGATCGGATCGACGACCTGATCACCGATGCCGACGTGGCAGCAGACGGCGACGAACGCACCGGCATCATCGACCGACTCGCCGCGCTCGGGGTCGAACGCGTGACCGCATCGGCAGGCACACCGTTCGACCCCACCCTGCACCGCGCGGTCGCGAGGGTGCCCACAACGAGTGGGATCGACGTGAACACGATCGAGGAGACCGTCCGTCCGGGTTGGCGACACCGCGGCCATATGATCCGCTACGTCGAGGTGAAGGTACGAGTCCACCGATGATGATGAGGGAGAGACACCGATGAGCTGGGTCCTAGCGGTCGACTTCGGCACGTCCAACACCGCCGCAGCGCACCGGATCGGACCCGACCGGGTCGAGACGCTCCCGCTGACACACACGGGCAATGCGCTGCCGTCGTCCGTGTTCGTCGGGTCGCATGCGATGTCCACCGGGGATGTGGCACTCAACGAGGCATCGCTCGACCCCTCCGGATTCGTGCTTGCGCCGAAGTCGCTCGTCGGCGCCGGATCGATCGTCGTCCGAGACCGGGAGGTTCCCGTCTCGTCGATCATCGCGGCAGTGCTGCGCACCGTGTACGGGCAGGCGCTCCGACGCCACAACAACGAACCACCGGCCGAGGTCGTGCTCACCCACCCGGAGGCATGGTCGGCGCGGGAGTTGTCGGTGCTACGCGAGGCCGCATCGATCGCAGGTCTCGGCGGGAATGTCTCGCTGATCTCCGAGCCTCGCGCGGCGGCGTTCTACTACTCCCGCCAGCACGACGCGAAGGTCGTCAAGGGTTCGACGATCGCCGTGTTCGACTTCGGTGGGGGGACACTCGATGTCGCCGTACTCACCGCAACGAACGAATGGACCTTCGAGGTCCTGCGCGCAGGCGGCGACAACGCGCTCGGCGGAAAGACTCTCGACGGCGCGATCGCACGGTGGGTGGATCAGCACCTGGCCGAGGAGAATCCCCAGCTCTGGGCGTGGCTGCGCACACCCGAAGGACTCGAAACCCGACGCACGCTCGACGACCAGGTCCGCAAGGCGAAAGAGCTTCTCTCCGAAGCACCTTCCGCAACGATCCGGATCAGGGGCAACGGGTCGGACATGAACCTGGCCCTCACGCGGGACGAGTTCGAGCAGATGATCGAACCGCAGATCACCCGTGCCGTCCATCTTGCCCGGGGGGTGTTGCGCGATGCCGGCGTCGTCGGCGGTGGTCTGCAAGCGCTGTACCTGACGGGTGGGTCGTCCCGAATTCCCTACGTACATCGCAGATTGGCCGAACTCGGACCGATCGCCACTCTCGACGACCCGAAAACCGTGGTAGCGAAGGGTGCAGCCGGGTTCGTCTCCGGTGGCCGCACCACCGCCCCGCCCGCGATGGTCGACACCGAAGTTCTCCACCGGAGACCGACCCCGAACGCCGTGTCGGCTCGCCCACCGTCGGCATTCGTCGAACCGAATACCGAGGCGAGGCCGCCACGTGGCAAGCGGAAAGTCATGGCGCTCGCCGGAGGAGCTGCGGCGACCGCGATCATCGCGGCAGCAGGCTTCTACTACGGCACACAGGACGACGCGCAGGCCTCAGCAGCCCCGACAACCATCGACGCCGCACCGGACAACGGCGGGACACCGCCCGCCACTGCGGACTCGAGCTACATCAGCGAGAACTCCGACGACGTCACGGCCCTGCTTCCCCGAAAGCTCCTCGATTCGAGCACCGAATGCAGCAAGTCAGGATTCAGCTCCCAGGGAGCCCTGCAGGTCCGTTGCCGGGTCGATCCGGATTCCTCACTCGGACAGGCGATCGGCATGGAATCCGTCGATTACGAGGCGGTCACCTCGTGGCGTGACGACCAATACGCACGATCGAACTTCATCCGGCTCCGCGACAGCAAGGACGGGAATATCAAGATCGTCTCGTCGGACGAGAACCGAATCATCGATCACGGCGCGGACGGCACCTACTTCACCGCCGTCGATCGGTCGACGGGACTGCTCATGCAGTTCTCGACCGACTCCGCCGAACAGGGAATGACCCTTCTGACCGAAATCGGTTTCACACCGAGCTGACTCACGCCCGAACTACCCTGCATCGATGCAGGACAAGGAGCATCACCCGACCATGCGTACCTCACGCATCCTTCTCTCCAGCACGGCCCTCACCCTGGCCCTTGCCCTGACACTGGCCGGCTGCAGCAACACCGCTGACGGCACTGCCATCGCGGAAGGCGCAGCGACCGGAACCGGTACGAGCGACACCGCAGCCACATTCGACACCGCAGGCACATTCGACACCGAATCACTCGACACCGGGGCATACAACACCGAACCGCGCGACTTCATCGACGAAGGCCAGTCGGCCGGAGACTTCGGCCCCGCGGTCGAAGGCCAGCGCATGGCCGAGTTCGTAATCCACCCCTACACGATCGACTCGACCCTCACCACAGGTGGCGGCATGGCAACGGGCGTCGGAGTCGGCGGAATCGGCAAGGTCCTGTCGGGTGGCGGCGCCGATGACGTCGCGAAATCGTTCGGCGTCATCACCGGTTTCGGCAGTTTCGCCAGTAACCCCGACGACTCCCGTCAGCTCGGTGTCGCAGTGTGGCGGTTCCCCGACACGGACAGCGCCGCGCAGGCTGCCACCGCCCTGCATGCGAACGCGCTCACACCGGAAGATGTCGGCTTCTCCTCCGGCCCGCAGACACCCGCATCGATCCCGCAACTGCCCGGAACTCTTGCGTCGACCTACTACTTCGACGGAATCGACACCGCGAGCATGTCGACCTTCACCGCACGCGGCCCACATGTGGTCTACACCTACACCTCCGCGGAGGAGAACGACATCGCGTGGAACTCCGATGTCACGGCGCGCGCCGTCGAGGCACAGCTCCCACTCATCGACAGGTTCCCGTTCTCACCGACCGACGAGATCGAATCGCTCCCGGTCGATCTCGACAAAGTTCTCGCCCGCGCGGTCGGTTTCGTCGAGAACGAATACGCGCGAAATTCCGACACAGCCGTCTACGGACCGCTCGGATGGCTGCACTTCGATTCGCATCCCGCCGAAACCGCTGCCCTCTTCGAAGCCAGCGGCGCCGACCGCATCGCCCTCGCCAACTCGACCGTCTACCGCACCAGCGGACCCGAGGCCGCCGAGGAACTGCGCGACGCATTCGTCGAACAGACCCTCGACTCCTACCCTGATCTGGTCGACGAGCCTGCGCCGCAGAGTGTTCCGGGAACCGTGTGCCTGGCCGGCGACACCGCTCAGGGCAGGGTGATGGACTGCATGATGACCTACGGCCCCTATGTTGCGCAGGTCCAAGGTCATCGATCGGTCGGGAACACCGATCCCGATTCGGACACCTTGCGGACGGTGCCACAGCGGGTGGCTGCCCAATACGTGAAATTCGTTCGCGCAGAGGAGAAGGGGCTCGGCGAGAACTGAGCCGAACCCGGCCCGGCACCGGCCTTGGCGGAGTCGGTGGTGGACGCCTCGTCCGAGTACACCTCGAAATGGATGTGCGGCCACCGGCAGGGATACGCCGCGGAGAAGATGCTGGTGATCCTCACCTTGCCGTCTGCGTCCGCGATCTGCACGCCGCGCAGACAGTTCTCCTCGGTGGCGCCTTCCGAGTACAGCGTCACCGAAGCTCGACCGGATGTCACTGCGCACGATCCCGCTCTGCTCGAGCACCTCCGGACCATTGAATCCGTCGCCCGGGTAGGGCCCGGCCGTCTCTTCGGGGATCTCGGTCAGGCCCGATGCCGCAGCCGTCGTCGAGGTCGCAGTAGTGCTGCTGTTCCCGCCGCACGCCGCCAGAGCCACTTCTGATTGTCAGCTCAGAGCTCCCTTTGGGTTGCTGTGCAGGCCCTTGATCTCCCCACACCCGACATGGCCACAGCCAATACTCCCGGCTCGCTGCACCGCCGAGCAGGCACAGACCCGCATGAGCCCCAAACCTCAGGCGCCTTCTCCATGAGAGTGTTCACTTGCGGTTTTGGGGAAACCGTTTTGAGTTGCAATGAAGCCTTCGCCCAACCGGTAGAACCGACACCAGCCGCACCCGGAACCACAACGACCACATCGCCGGAGACCGCGACCCCTCCGGCCGTCACAACCAGCCAGGACGCGGCGCACCGCACCGCACCGACCTATGTAAGCCACGCCGACGCACCAACACTGCCGACATGCCGGCCGCAACCGAATAGGAAAGCCGTCGACCGGGACGCGCTATCGCCCCAGTTCAAAAGGTATTTTCAGACAGCGCAGCGCCCCTGCTCCAGCATTGACGAAGCAGGGGCACTCTCGAGCACCGCACATCCGAATGTGCGTTTCGGCGACGCCGAGGGCACTGAGTTACTCGACCGGGGTCGAGTCCACTGCCCATGTCAGGAGCAGGTCGCCGCCCTCGGCCGATCGCTCACGACGTTCGACGTGGATGGCGCCGCGGCCCGCGTCCTCGTCGAGTGTGCCGTCAGCGAGGGCTGCTTCGAGGAGGTAACGCTTGAACACGTCGGCGTCGAGTTCGCGCCATCGATGCTGATCACGACCACGAAAGAGCTGGTCGTGTGTCGAGGACTTGCCGGCCCCTGGTGGTCCTGCCATCACAATGGCCGAGCGTTCGCGGGCAACATACGGATTCGAGGTGCGCCACCGTGCGAGGATCTGCTCATGCAGTCGTCGGCGCGCGCTGGTGGGCACCGGGGCGCCGTCGATGCGCCGGAACCAGCGGCGATTGTTCACCGTGGCATGGGGCGCGTCGGGCTGGAGCGGACCTCCTCCGGTCGACAGGGACGTGAGATAGATACGGCGGGAGTCGATCTCGGCGGATGTGAGCACAGGTCAGCGGTCTGCCAGCGCCTCGAGGAGAGCGTCGTAGTCCTCATCGGTGAGGAACCCGTCACGCAAGGCACGCCCGACCTGCATAGTGAAGCTTCCTTCCACGGAAGGGTTTCCGTCGTCGACCCACTCGAACGGATTAGCCTCGACGGCGCGTTCGTACTCCCAACCGGTCAACTCTCGCATCATGGCAGCACGTGCGATCTCACCGGCGGCGTATCGGGCCGCGATCTCGTAGACGGTGCCCCCATGTGTGCCGGGTCGTAGGTCGGGAGCGTCGATGCGGGCGCGGCGCAGCATGTCGCTGATCGTCGGCTGACTCACGCCGACGATCTTGGCCAGGCGCATTTGGGTGAAACCTCGCTCGTGGAGGTGGCGCAGATGCCGCAGGTAGGCGATGTGCGCAGCGGTTTCGCGGGCTTTCTCCCGGCCCAGATCGGCGACGAGCTGCTCGTCAGGGTTCATCATCGTCGTCATACCGCACCTCCTGCTGGCGTCGCACTGTCTACTACCCCACCTGCCAGTGTATAGGAAAACCTATAACCGCTGTTCACGTAGTGCATCATTCCGCGATCGTGGAAGGGCAAGGACTCCGGCCGCACTCCACCGGGTTCCTCGGGCTGATCAAGCCGGCCCTGCCGTCGATGCTGTGGATCGGTGCCTCGCTGCTGAAGATCACCGCGCTGCTCGCGATCCGGTTCGCGATCCTGTTCGCGCCGTTGTGGGTGCCGCTCGCGCTCGCTGGTGTCGGGTGGCCGGCGACCGGCCCGCATCCTGCGCAGGCTCGCCACCGCCTACATGTGGCGCGTGGCGGGCGCGGTTATCGTCGCGCTCGCCGGCCGGGATCTTGCCCGTGGCGCCACCCCCGGTCGAGGGCAAGGCCGCCGAGCGGGCTGCCGCGACCGGTGTCTCCGCGTGGAGGCGCCTGAACAAGGACGAGGCCGAGAGCGGGGCCGATGCGATCACCGCTTCAGTCTGGGTCGCCGAACAGTGACTCGGCTACGGAATCGCTGGGAGTTCGCTGTGAATCGCGTGCGGCTTCTCGCTGAGCGGGAGTCCCCGGCTCGGCGCGCGACGACTCCCCACAGAATCGCCCGGACAGGCGAATCAGATACGAAGGAGCCCCACATGACCACGACCGGCCACACCGAATCCCGCCGATTCGAGAACAAGGTCGTGTTCATCACCGGGGCCGCGCGCGGACAGGGCCGCGCCGAAGCGGTCCGGTTCGCGCAGGAAGGCGCCGACATCATCGCGATCGACGCGTGCAGCGAGTTCTCGTCGACCGCGTATGCCGGAGCAACGCGCGACGATCTCGATGAGACCGTGCGCCTCGTCGAAGCGACCGGGCGACGCATCGCCGCCACGGTCGCCGATGTGCGCAACTTCGATGCACTCTCGCAGGCGCTCGCGGCAGGCGTCGAGAAATTCGGGCGCCTCGACGTCGTGATCGCCAACGCCGGAATCTGCTCGGGCGGCCTCTCGTGGGAGATCACACTCGAGCAGTGGCGAGAGACCGTCGACGTGAACCTGACCGGCGTATTCCACACCGCGAAGGCCGCTGTGCCACATCTGCTCGCCACGGGCGACGGCGGCTCGATCGTGTTCACCAGCTCGGTGTCGGGCATCAAGGGCACTCCGTTCACCGGTCACTACGCCGCGACCAAGCACGGCATCGTCGGCCTCGCGAAGACGATGGCGAATGAGCTCGGTGAGCATCGCATCCGCGTCAACACCGTTCATCCCGCCGGGGTCGAGACGGGTATGACCGTCTCGGATCTGCACCCGCTGATCGCGAAGCACGCCGCCACGCTCGGCCCGATCTACATGAATTCGCTTCCATACCAGATCCTTCAGGCCGACGACGTCGCCTCCGTGGTGGCGTGGGTCTGCTCGGACGAGGCCAAGTACATCACCGGCGCGCAGGTGCCGATCGACCTCGGCAACCTCATCCGATAGGCGCTGCTACTTCTCGTCGATCGGCTTGGCCCCCAGGACGTCCTTCAGCAGTTCCATCGCCACGTCCTCGGGGTCGCGCCGGGTCGACGGATCGCCCGGGGTCGCGGCTTCGGCGAACATCTCGTCGACGTCCTCCTTCGAGATCTTCGATGGATCCTGTGGCGGAGCATCGTAATTCGAATCCGGACCGGGGTCGTCGGGCAGATCGGGGCCGTCGGGCGGCGGAATGTCGTCGTACTCGGAACGCTGCGGCGGTGCAGCACCCGCCCCGTCACCCGACGGGGACGATGCGTCGGGTGCCGGTGCACGTTTGGCCTGACTGGGCCGCGAGAATCGCGGTTGTCCGCCTGGGCGCGACTGCTTGGGTGCCGCGGCGTTTTTCGCGGGTGCAGGCGCGGCAGAACCATGGACGCACGTGACGTCGAAATCGACACCGAACAATTCGCGGAGCGCGTCGGCGATCACGGTCGCGTTGCGTGGCTCGGCGAGTCGTTTGACCAGCGGCGCAGAATCGTGGACCAGGACCATCCGGGTGCCGTCGACTTCGCGAACCGTAGCGCCGGACAGCATGACCTCCACGGTCTTGCTACGGGCACGCACCTTGGCTCGAACCTCGGACCACACTTCACGAATCCCAGCTGCGTCGGGACCCGATGCTGCGGCAGGCACCGACTCAGGTTGCGGCTGTGGTGTAGGCGTCGGCTGCGGTGCGGGCGTCGGCTCGGCCTCCGGTTCCAGTTCGGGCGCCACCGACTCCGGTACAGGTACTGGCGCCACGGGAGAGGACGGAGGCGTTGCAGCACGTGGTTCGGGCTCCCGAACAGGCTCCGGCGCCGGCGGTTCAGGCTCCGGAGTGGGAGCCGGAGCCGGCGAGGCGGCTACCTCACTCGGCGCCGAATCGGACGTACGACGCTGGGACGGACGCTGGAAGCGCGCCGCCGGCTCGTCGGGTGCGACCGGATCGGCGACAGGCTCCGGCGCCTGACGCGGAATCGCCACTGAACTCGCTGCCGCCACCGCGGCTCCGGTCGCGGCGGGACCCGGAACGAATCCCTGCTCGAGCCGCTCCAGCCGCTGCAAGACCGCAGACTCTGCGTCGGATGCCGACGGAAGCAACATGCGGGCGCACATCACCTCGAGTAACAGGCGCGGGGCCGTCGCGCCGCGCATCTCGCCGAGCCCGGCATGGATGATCTCGGCGTAGCGCGTGAGCGTGGCGGGCCCGAGCTTCGAGGCTTCGTCGCGCATGCGCTCGAGTACATCGCCGGGCGCATCGACCAGTCCGCGTTCGGCGGCGTCGGGGACGTTGCGCATGAGAATGAGGTCGCGGAGACGTTCGAGGAGGTCTGTCGCGAAGCGACGCGGATCGTGCCCGGCATCCATGACCTTCTCGACGGTCCCGAACAGCGCTGCACCGTCTCCGACTGCCAATGCGTCGACGGCTTCGTCGATCAGCGCGACATCGGTGACTCCGAGCAGGGACAGGGCACGCGGGTAGGTGACGCCTTCCGGGCCTGCTCCCGCGAGGAGTTGGTCCATGACAGACAGTGAATCTCGGGGCGAGCCGCCACCGGCACGGATGACCAGCGGATACACCGCATCTTCGACCGTCACGCTCTCCTGGACGCAGATCTTCTCGAGGAGACCGCGCATCGCAGTGGGTGCGAGCAGGCGGAAGGGGTAGTGATGGGTACGCGACCGGATGGTGGGGAGCACCTTCTCGGGTTCGGTGGTCGCGAACACGAAAATCAGGTGTTCCGGCGGCTCCTCCACAATCTTGAGCAGGGCGTTGAACCCCTGCGTGCTGACCATGTGGGCCTCGTCGATGATGAAGATCCGGTAGCGCGACTCGGCCGGTGCGTAGAACGCTCGATCGCGTAGCTCGCGAGTGTCGTCGACGCCGCCGTGGCTGGCCGCGTCGAGTTCGGTGACGTCGAGGTTGCCTCCCCCACCGGGCCCGAGCGACTCACACGATCGGCACTGCCCGCACGGTGTCGAGGTGGGGCCCTGTTCGCAGTTCAGCGACCGCGCGAGGATGCGCGCCGACGACGTCTTGCCGCACCCGCGCGGACCCGAGAACAGGTAGGCGTGGTTGATGCGGCCGGTGTCGAGGGCCGTACTGAGGGGCGCGGTGACATGCTCCTGCCCCACCACCTCGGCGAAGGTCGCGGGTCGATACTTCCGGTACAGGGCCACGCGCCGAGAGTACCGGCGCGCGCCGACAACAACTCGGACGGCGTCATCGTTGACAAACGATATATCGTTATATATCGTGACTGCATCGACAATGACAAGGAGTTCGCACCATGCGAAACACACGACAGCGGCGCGGCGGACGCCGCGCCCACGCCATGAATCACTTCCTCGCGGAGGGCCCGTTCCTGGGCGAAGACCCCCGACGTAGCGAAGACCCCCGACGTAACGCAGGCCCCTTCGGTGACAGCCCGCACGGCCGAGGCCACCGGGGTGGCCCCATGCACCGCGGCGGACGCCGAGGACGCGCGCAGCGAGGCGATGTCCGCGCCGCCGTTCTGCAACTACTGGCCGACGAGCCCATGCACGGCTACCAGCTGATGCAGGCCATCGCCGACCGCACCGGCGGGGCCTGGAAGCCCAGCCCCGGAGCGATCTACCCGACGATCTCTCAGCTCGAAGACGAAGGACTCGTGCGCGTCGAGAAGGACGCCGGCCGCAAACTGGTGTCACTGACCGACGAAGGCCGCGCCCACCTCGACGATCCGGCCAACGAGCAGACCGATCCGTTCGCCGGGCATACCGCCGACGGGAACGGCACCGACCTGCGAGGAGCGCTCCGCGATCTACAGACAGCGGCACGCGTCGTCGCCGTCAGCGGCACCGAACCCCAGATCGCCGCGGCGCACAAGGTTCTCACCGATGCCCGCAAGTCTCTGTATCTGCTGCTCGCCGAGGAGACCGACCCGGCGACCGACGCGAAAGATCCGATCTGACGGTCGATCACTCCCCTCGGGTGTGAGCGAGCACCACTCGCGCAAGTCCCACCCTCGAATGAAGCCCGAGTTTCGCAAGTGCATGCGAGACGTGCGTCTGCACGGTCCTCGGTGACACCCCGAGTCGCGCGGCGATCTGCGGGCCGGACAGCCCCTGCCCGACAAGTCTCGCGACTCGCTTCTCCGCTACCGTCAAGGACTCCCAGCCGATCTGCTCGGTTCTGCGCGACCCGACGACACCGAGCGAGACACCGGACTCGCGTACTCTGCTCGCGATCCGGTCTATGACCGTACTCGCGCCCAGATGTACCGCGAGGTCACGTGCCCGTCGCGCATGCTCATGCGCCTCATCACGCCCGGCCGACGCTGCGGCAACACACGCCGCCTCTTCGAGCGCCGCAAGTTCCGCTACGGCATCGCCTGCCCCGGCGAAGTTCTCGGCCGCCTCGGCCAGGCCCACATGATCGCCCTTGCTCAAGGCCTCGACGAATTCCACCGCCGGTGCGATCGCCGGGGAGCGGGGCGCGCGCATCTCGTGGAAAACTGTGTACACCTGAGCAAACAGGTCCCGGTCGTGGCTCTGCACGGCGATCCTCGCGATGTGTGGTCCGAATCCGAGCGCCCACACCATCCGTCCGGCATCCACTGCCAGACACCACGCCCGTGCAGCGAAGACCCGGGCTCTTTCGAGGTCACCGAGCGCACTCCACAGCTCGGCACGGGCGTACTCGGTGTCGGGGAGCCCGAACAACCTGGGCCTGCCCTCTGCCTCCCACGCCTGCAACCGTCGCTCGGCTGATTCGAGGTCGCCCCGGTGCACATCGACCAGCGCGGCGGTCGCCACAGCACTGGACGTCCAGCCCGAGTCCGTCTGTGCGGCAACCGCAAGCGCGTCGTCGCACGCGGCAACGGTCTCGTCCCATCGACCGAGAGCGAACAGCGTCGACGCGGTGATCGAATGGTGTATCGGCAGCAGCCACATCTCGGCCATCGTGCGTCCACCGTGTGGAACGGGCGTCCGTCGCGCCAACGCCGCGATCGGACCATGCGCGTAGAGAGCCGCCCACATCGCCCATACTTCGGCCACAGACGTCTCGCGATCGAGCACCCCTTGGCCGCTCGCCGCAGACTGCCCGCGCTCGAACCACTCGAGCCCGAGGGTGGCATCGCCGGAGAGCACCGCGTGGATGCCCGGAACGATCGTGTCGAGGCCGAAGTCGGCCAATACCTCATCGGTGGACGGTGGGAGCGGCGCGTCGGGCACCGACTCGACGCTTCCGATCAGGCCCAGCCATTCGCGGAACTGCCCCAGCCACACTCGTGTGTCCGGGGGCAACGACAATCCGAGGAGTTCGTCGATAGATGCTCGGGCGCAAGGGACATCGCCGAGCACCGTCCGGGAGGTCAACGCCACCATCAGAGCGAACGCACGGTCGTCGCCCGCGGTCCCGAGCACCTCGTCGGCGAGTAGGGCTGCCGCACGGAATCGGCCTGATTCGGCGAGCACGGCAGCACGCGCAAGGCTCGGATTGCGGCGCACGGTGGCGGCCAGTTCATCGGGGTCGAAGATCCCGAAGGCCTGGACCGAACTGGGCTGGCGACTCGTCGCGAATGCACCGGATGCAGCAGCCAGGTTGCGATGGGTCGACATCATCTCCGTGGGCGCACCGTGCCGGGCGAGTGATTCCGCGACGGCGTGATGCAGGAGTCTGCGCATACCGGGTGCGACGGTGTCGTAGGCGATCTGCCGGTAAGCGGGCGCGACGAAGTCGAGGAGGTCGTCACCGAGCCAGTGCAGCACTCCCGCGTCGACAGCCGCGGCGACCGCACCCGCGCACCGGGCGGGTGCCTCACCACCGATATCCGCGAGTACCTCGACACCCATCGGTCCATCCGCAACGGCCAGTACCTGCACGAGGTCGCGCACCCGGGGAGACAGTCGCGCGAGGTGAGAGCGAATGCTCCTGCCGAGTTGGTCGGACAAGTCCGCATCGGTTCCTCGAAGTGTGATCAGCCCGGACTCGGCATCGACCGCGGTGTGATCGCTACGACTGAGCAGGTCGACGAGCTGCCCGACGTGGAGCGGATTACCTCCCGCATGGGCGAGATACCGGGTCAGGTCGGGAGCGGGATCGCCACCGAGGTGCCGGCGTACGACAGCGGCCACTTCGTCGGAACCGAGCGGGATGAGCTCAACCGTCCGAGCATACGGTTCTGCAGCGAACATCGTCAGTGCCGTCCGTTCCGGCACCCGACGGTAGGCAAGGACCACGACGAGTGGCAGCCGGGCGGAGACCGCGCTGATCCTGTGCAGCAAGGTCAATGACTCGCCATCGGCGAGATGTGCGTCGTCGACGACGAGCACGACGGGTCCGGCGGCGTAGATCCCATCGAGGTCGTCGACGCTGTAGCCGGCGAATACCCGGCCGGGCGGTGCTCCGGTACCTGCGGTGAACAGCCGGCCGACGACGGAGAAGGGTTCGCGCGAATCGACCTCGTCTGCCGTTGTTGCGACGACGCGGATCCCGTCCAGCGCCTCGGCGACGTCATGGAGGACGGTGGTCTTCCCGAGTCCCACTGCTCCAACCAGCGCGAACGCGCCGTGCTCGGTGTTCCGAACGTATCGGCTCACCTCGGCGGCGAGAGATCGGACCAGCTCCGCACGAGATGTCCGACTGCCCTCCATGAGATCAAGATTAGGTCGGTTATGTCCGATCGCAGGCCGATACGCGAGAACCGTCTACGTCGTTCGACAGATGTTTCGCACGCCGGGGCGCGCGACGATGAGGGCATCCCCATTCCATTTCACCGTCGTCGACGCGGACCGGACACAGAGGACCACCCATGATCTACAGAAGGATCCTCGGATGCGCGGTGGCCACAGCTGCCGTCGTCCCCCTCGTACTGGCCGGTGCAGGCATCGCGACGGCGATGGGCGGAAACGATCCCGGGGACGTGTACCTCAACTCGGATTGGAATTCGATCACCGCGCACATCGGCCAGAACAACGGCATGACCGACTGCACACTGATCGCGCAGGGCCCGGCATCCTCGGACATCCACCAAACGGAGTGGACGAGCGACGAGTGGATCACCGTGTGGGTCCCACAGAACCGATACACCACGACAGTGTTGTGCAGGTGGGACATGACCGGTCCCGACGGATGGATCGTTCGCCAGGAGGTCGTGAACACTCCTCCTCTGCTGCACGAGAGCGCGATCGATCTCATCGAGCGAGGCTTCGCCTGAAGCTTCCTCACCGATTTTGATCAGCGCCACCGCCACCGAACTCCGAGCGAACGGGTCTTGTCCCCCGACCGAAGGTCCGTTCGCTCGGAACCCACCGTGTTCCGAGCCGCCGGCCGGAACGACCAGAAGGACAGATCATGAGCTGGTTCCGGAAGATTCTCGGGTACTCGGCCGCTACGGTCGCGGCAGTTCCACTGGCGCTTGCCGGTTCCGGCGTCGCACAGGGAATGGGACCGGTGTTGCCGGCTTCTGTGTACTTCACCACTACGTCGAATTCGGTCACCGCGCACATCGACTCCAGCCGTGGCATCACATGGTGCGCACTGTTCGTCGACAACGATGAGCTCGGGCCGGTACCTGCCTCGCCCTGGACCGACGGTCCGACGGCGACGGTGTACGTGGCTCCGGGCACCTACAACGCCGCGCTGTACTGCGACCCCGACATGACCAACGTCAAGCAAGAGCAGGTGAACGTGCCGCCTTCCCTGATCGATCAGTTGATCGACCTGTTGGAGACGGGTTCGAGCTGAGTCCTCCCTGTCAGGGAGTGTCGACGCCCTCCCTGTCAGGGAGTGTCAACGAGGCTGAAACCCGATCCGACTCCGCCCTGCGCGTCGATCTCCTCGAGGATGCGGTCCGCCCTCTGATAGGCCGCGAGACCCCGACTGGTCGGTCGATATCCGACCGAGAGACCGATCCACTCGCCGGTGTCGGCCCGGACCAGCGGACCTCCCGAATCTCCGGGCTTCATCAACAAGGAAGACGACATCAGATTCGCGTCTACGAGCACATCACCGGAAGTACACGCGACCCCGTTGGTGCGTCCTGCGGCGCACTGCATGCCGACCGGGCGATCGCCGCGGTCGAGTGACCCGATGGAGTCGAGCACGACGCGTTGTCCGCGGTCGTTCGGCTCCGAGGTGTTCGAGCCGCGGACCTTCGTCTCGTCGAGGAGCAGCACGGCGTAGTCCGGTACCTCGTCGGTGGGGAAACCGATGGGATCCACCGAGCCGGTGCTCGCCACGTCGGTTTCGACGCCGACCGGTCCGCGATGTTGCTCTCCTACTTTCCAGATCTGAGACGATCCGTCCTGCCTGCAATGACCGGCCGTGATGGCGACCAGCCGGTGTGCGTCGTCACGACCCACCGCCGCGACGGAACACCAGCCGGGCACCGGCTCGGCGGAGAACGTGATCCCATCGCCCGGACGAAGGACGACGCGGTCGTCTCCCCCTCCTGCCACGGCAATTCCCGGTGTGACCAGCGCACATGCAAGGACTGCTACCGACAGCGCGAAACCGCGCCTCACTTCTTTCCGGCCTTGGCGGCCGCTTTCGCCGACTTCTTGAACTCTCGTACCTCGTGCAACGACTGGGAATCGACGACATCGGCGATCGAGCGACGAGCCCCTTCGTCTCCGTACGCCCCCGCAGCCTCGCGCCAACCCGCGGGCTGGACACCCCGCTGCTTACCGAGCAGCGCGAGAAAGATCCGAGCCTTCTGATCTCCGTATCCGGGCAGCGCCTTCAGCCTCGTCAGCACCTGCTTGCCGTCGGGGTCGCCCGCTGTCCAGATCGCGGCGGTGTCGCCGTCGTACTCTTCGACGATCGCAGCGCACAGTGCTTGGATGCGCTGGCCCATCGATTTCGGGAACCGGTGCACCGCCGGTGGCCGAGAACACACCTCGATGAATTCGTCGGGGTCCATGTCGGCGATCCGGTGTACATCGACTCCGCCGAGCCGGTCGGCGATCTTCTTCGGGCCTGCGAACGCCGTTTCCATGGGTACCTGCTGGTCGAGAAGCATCCCTATCAGGAGCGCCAGCGGGTTCTCGGAAAGCAATGCGTCCGCATCCGGATCCCCGACCAGGTTCAGCGTCGTTGCCATGGGTCGATCATGCACCCCACGTCACTGTCGCCGCCACAGGACGACCACCGCAAGCACCGTCACCGTGAGCACGATCGAGACGGTCAGCGCATGGATCCAGTGGGAGAAGAGAGTCGGTTCCGACGTACCCGGCACCGCCGCGAGAGCGGCGAACAGGGCGACGACGGCGATCGCTCCACCGGCGGCCGACCATCCTCGCGCAAGCCGGGAATGGTGAGCGGAGCGCAGTTCGGCGCTGCGGAGCACCGCGTGCTCGATCACCTCGACTGCGCCCGCGAGCTCGGCATCGAGGTCCGCGATCTCGTCGGCGACCCTCCCCGCCATCAAGGACCGCAACTGTGTCGGCTGTGTCCACGAGTGGAACCGGTCGTTGTGGAGGGAGGCCTTACGCAGCAGCGCACGTTCCATCTTGCGGGCCTGCATCGCAGCTATGTCGTCGAGTGCCTCGACGAGACGATCTCCGGTGAGATCTTCGTGATTGCGGAGGTGGTCCAGAATCCGCCAGAAGTCGGTCGAGGCGCGGGCGCGAATCGCCACCCACGGGAGCAACTCGAAAATCATCTCGCTCGTGCCGTGACCGACGTAGTCGCTGCCCACCGGTGTCGCTTCGAGGTCCAGCAGTACCGCAGCGGAGTCTTCTCGCACTGCGATCGCCGCACCGGGTTGCACAGGTCGATCCACGAGGGCAACCCGATCCCAGTTCCACAACACGCCCCACATCTGGGCTGTGGCTCTGGCCTGCGAGTCGGTACGCCGACCGTCGACGAGTTCGCGCACGCGATCACCGCCGCTCGACACGACCTCCACCAGCAAGGCCTCGACGACTTCCTGGTCGCCGACGCCCCGATGCCGGTGCACCACGAGATCACTCAGAGCCCGATACGTGGTCGGGGCAGGCATCCGGCGGTTCAGGCCGGGGAACAGATCGTTGAGGCACGCGTCGCTGGTCAGCGAGAACGGCTCGAGGAACTCGTCGACAGCGGGGCGGAAGCCGGCGCCGTCGCGGTCCTGCAACGGGTCGGCGCGCCAGTCGATCAGCGGGGACTTGTCGTCACTGAGCGTTTCGAGGGCGAGGACGAGTCCGTGCCCGGGGATCTCCCACAGCGACAGGCAGGTCGCTGGTGCCCCGACGTACGGGCGTGCTGATCCGGTGCGTAATGCGCCTGTCGAGGAACCGAACGACAGAGGCGGACGCTCACGGTCGGTGATGTGCCGGTATGCGAGCAGGCTTGCCGCACGAACACCGTGTTCGGTGCTCGGCAACGTTCCGATTCGAGCAGGAAGGAACGGCTCCAGCTCATGCACCGCGTCGATCGGCGGCGGCGACACTGCAGAGGCCTCGATATCGAGAGCCAGGAGAAACACCTTCACAACACCGTGACAGCCCGTGACGGAACCGACGGCAGCTGCGCCGGCTCCGGATCGTACGAGAGCGCGGTCTTCCATCACACTCACCACTTCCGAACCCGCCGCGGAATGCGGCGACCCTGATATCGGAGTATGGCACTTATTCACAGGAAAGCGAATTATTCGATTTCCTGAGGTCAGAGCGGTGTGACAGAAGTTGTCCACCATCGGTCCACCAGTTGTCCACAGCTTTGTCCACAGCTTGGGAGAACGTGTGACACCCGGGGCCAGTGCGGCCTGCGGATGTCAGTGTCCGAGCGTCTTCTCCGTCGCTGCGAGCAGGACGCAGGTTGCGACGCCGTCCATCGCCTTCGCCAGCTCGTCGAGCGACGGGAAGCTCGGAGCAAGGCGGATGTTCTTGTCGTCGGGGTCGTTCTTGTACGGGAACGCCGAACCCGCAGCCGTGAGGGCGATTCCCGCGTCCTTGGCGAGCGCGATGACCCGCTTGGCGGTGCCGTCGACGACGTCGAGGCTGATGAAGTAGCCGCCCTTCGGCTCGGTCCACGACGCGACCTTCGACGCACCGAGACGGTCTTCGAGGATCTGACGGACCAGCGCGAACTTCGGTGCGAGAATCTCGCGGTGCTTCGCCATGTGTGCCCGAACACCGTCGGCGTCGCCGAAGAACCGCAGGTGGCGCAGCTGATTGATCTTGTCGGGTCCGATCGTCTTGATCCCGAGCAACTTCTGGTACCAGTCGAGGTTCGCGGTGGAGCTGCCGAAGAAGCTCACACCTGATCCTGCGAACGTGATCTTGGAAGTCGAGGCGAGAGCGAACACGCGGTTCGGGTTCCCTGCCTCGGCAGCGAGACCCAGGATGTCGATCGCCGGGGCGACCTCCTCGAGGACCGGGTGCACCGCGTACGCGTTGTCCCAGAAGATCCGGAAGTCCGGCGCCGCGGTCGGCATCGACACCAGTGCGCGAGCGACATCCTCGCTGTAGACCGCGCCGGTGGGGTTCGAATACGTCGGAACCGTCCACATGCCCTTGATCTGCGGATCATTCGCGACGAGCTCCGCAATCGCGTGCACGTCCGGGCCGTCGTCGTTCAACGGCACCGGAATCATCTCGATGCGGTACGACTCGGTGATCGCGAAGTGGCGGTCGTAGCCGGGGGCCGGGCACAGGAACTTCACGACCGGTTCCTGCGACCACGGGCGCGGCGAATCGACGGTCCCGTGCAGCAGCGACCAGGTGATGAGGTCGTGCATGGTCTCGAGGCTCGCATTGTTCCCGGCGAGCAGGTTGTCGACGGGGATGGAGAGCAGTTCGGCGAAGATCGCGCGCAGCTCGGGCAGACCTTTCAGGCCGCCGTAGTTGCGGCAGTCGGTGCCGGAGGCATCCCGGTAATCGTCCGCGCCCGGCAGCGACAGCAACTCCGCAGAGAGGTCCAGCTGCTCGGGGGACGGCTTACCGCGGGTCAGGTCCAGCGTCAGCTTCTCGGTCTTCAACCACTCGTAATTCGCGGTTTGGCGCTCGTGCTCTGCAACGAGTTCCTCATGGCTCATCAACCCGATCTGGGTCTGCGTAGGCATGCGGAGAGACCTTTCACCGTGCACGGTGACACGGGCATCGGCGGAAGAAAATAGGGGACCCCGCGCACCCGGCAGAGCCCGTTGACCCTTGCTGCCTTCCGGCCCTGGGGGAGTTCACAGGATGCGCGCCGCGCGGGATCCATCGGCAAGTCTAGAGGACTCCCCATACGGGTGCGCACCACCCCCTCGGAGGCCTCTCGATTCGCGTGCGGACCTGCCCGTTTGGGAAGTCGGTGGGGTCATTCGGTATGCTTCCTCACGGAGGATTCGCCTAGTGGCCTATGGCGCTCGCCTGGAACGCGGGTTGGGTTAACGCCCTCAGGGGTTCAAATCCCCTATCCTCCGCCAACGGGAAGCCCGTGACCAGCAGAAATGCCGGTCACGGGCTTTTCTCGTCCCGGGGACCCGCACATGACCACGCGTCGAATCCGTGTCATCGTTTGTCCCAGCGCCGTGGCGTTGGACACTTGAACAACCCGGGGAGCGACTCGGGGTCACATGTGGATGAACGGCTGCGCCGTCGGGATCGAAGGAGTTCGTCGGAGATCGTGCTCAGCGACAACAACGAAGCGATCCATCATCAGGCCGATTCACTTCAGGCAGCGAAGTGGCGCGAGATGCTGGACCAGGAGATCGACACGATCTCGGGAGCGATCGAGAACGCCGAGAAGCGCGCTCTCGCCGAGCACCGCGCCGGCGCCGTCGACCGCGCGCGCAGGTTCGATGCCGACAGCGCGAAGCTGCGCGACTCGCTTCGCGACCTCCATCGCATGCGACGCAACCTGACGGACCGGTTCGCCTGAAGTACTTTCGCCTGAGCACTACAGCCGCACACAGAACTTTCCTCGCATAGCCCGGGTTGCCGTGGGTCGTGAGGCAACGGAAACCCGGACGACCGGAGGAAAGTTCCGCAGTGACGCCTACTCGCAGGCCACGCCGTCGCCGTCGCCGTCCATCTTCGGCCGGTACCCGGGCTCACCCACATACAACGGCGCAGCACCTGCCGCGCGCGCCGCGGAGCAATTCTTGTAGTACACCGAACCAGGGTCGGCCCCGACGGCCGGAACAGGTTCCGCGGTGGGCTGGGGCTGGACCCGCTGGGATGCGGCAGTGGTCGCAGCCGGTGCCGGCTGCGGCGCAGGGATCATCGTGGTCGGAACCATCACGGACTCCGACGGCTCTGCGACCGGCGCCGACCCGCCGCACGAGGTGAGCACCCGCGCCATCGCATCGTGTTCGGCCTGCGTCACCCACAGGTTGTAGGCGGCCTTCACCTGCACCTGGCGTGCCACATAGGTGCAGCGGTAGGCACGGTTCGGCGGCAGCCACGTCGCGGCGTCACCGTCGCTCTTCTGCTGATTGGTCGGTCCGTCGACGGCCTGGAGATTGCGTGGGTCGTTCGCGAAGTCGGCGCGGGTCTGGGAATCCAACTGCTGCGCCCCCTTCTGCCACGCGTCCGACAGTGCGACGACATGGTCGATCTGCACCGCTGTGGATGTGTCCTGACCTCGGGTGAACGCAATGGACGTGCCGGTGTAGGCGTCGTTCAGGACGCCGGACAGCACCACACAGTCGCGAGTGCCCGGCCGGTAGGTGATCTCGACCAGATCCCGGGCCAGGATGTCGTTGCGGGTGTCGCAGCCGTTGTGTCCACCCGGAACCGAGACGTCGTCACTCCATGCCTGACCGAACAGGTCGCGGTCGTAGCCGGTCTTCGGTGCGCGGCCCTTGATCGGCAGCGTCGCGAGTTGTGTGAGGGCAGCACCTGCCTGGCTCGTGGCGCCTGCGGCAGCGGGGATCTCGGCGACCGGCGAGGTCGCCTCGGCGGCCGCCGACGTGGTGGACGCCGCTGCAGTAGACACTCCTGCGCTCGACGTCGTCGAGGCCGTCGCAGTGTCCGTATTCGAGCTCGGTACGACTTCGGTTGCGGCTTCCGAACAGCCGGCGAGCAACACGACCGTGGCAGCAACTCCCGCGACCATGCGGGCGCGCGAAAGTATCGGGACTATACGAAATGGGGACACCGAAGCACTCCTGCGCGAAAAGAAACCGTTCCGAGGTTGTTATCGCAGCTCTGCCGACAGTCCGTTACATACGCTAGATAACGGTCTGTTCCCGAGCGACACCTATCATTTCGGCGTGGTCGGATACGGCAGGCAACTCCAAGGGCTCGCGATCGCGCTGTCGTCTCTCGCCGGATTCGTCGACGCGATCGGCTTCATCACTCTCGGCGGAATCTTCGTCTCGTTCATGAGCGGCAACTCCACCCGACTGAGCGTCGGGATTGCGGACGGCGCGTGGGCCCAGGTCGGAATCGTCGCGGGCATCCTCGTGCTTTTCGTCGTCGGCGTGACGATCAGCGGAATCATCGCGGAACTCACCGATCACGATCGACGGACCCGCAAGAGTGCAGTACTTGCGCTGGTCACAGGGTTGTTGCTGCTCGGCTCACTCGGCGCTCTCCTCGACTGGGTTCCCCTCGCCGTCATCGCCATGACGCTGGCGATGGGCGCCGAGAACTCGGTGTTCCGGCGCGACGGCGAGGTCAGCATCGCCCTGACCTACATGACGGGTGCGCTCGTGAAGATCGGGCATCGCATCGCGGCAGCATTCCTCGGCGGGCCACGCTGGCGTTGGATTCCCTACTTCGGCCTGTGGGCCGGGCTGGTGAGTGGAGCCGTCCTCGGCGCACTCGCCCACCGCGCGCTCGGCCTCAACGCACTGTGGATCGCAACGGCGGTGTCTGCCGCGCTCACGGTCGGTGTGCGGTTTCTGCCCCACCGGCCGTGAAACGCACAACGGTCAAGCGCCCATCTTCGCCATCTTGTCGAGCCACACCCGCGCATCGTCCGGGAGGTTTCCGCACTTCTCGGCGTGAGCACACCACCGCTTGGTGGCAGCGAGGAAGTTCATCGGGTTGTAGGCATCCTCCTGGTACGACCACAGCCCGTCGCCGGCGTAGTGGAGGATCGTGATGTTCGGGGCGTTGTGCTCGGTGCCGTCGCCCGGATCCTCCATCGGGTTCTGCACCTCGCAGATCACCCAGCCGCGTTCCTCGTCGATCACGTACCAGGACGGCGGAAACGACGTCATGCGGCTACCGGGAAATGCCGACATCGTCCGTGTGACCCACGTGCGGATCGCCTCACGGCCGTTCATCGTCCCGTACGCGTGCTCGACGTACTTCGCGTCCTCGGTGAACTGGTCGGCATAGCAGTTCCAGTCGCGGGCCAGTGTCGCCTGCACCACCGTCTCCCGGTAGTTCGCGTACGCATTCTCGAGTTCGTCCCGACTCCACCCCATTGCAGCCCTTCCCCCGTAGTTGCGCGCATGTCGGACTCCACCGATCACGGTCGCGTGGAGGTCGTCACCCATGACATCAGGAACCTCATGCGCTCCGCTACGGTTCTCCCATGCGCGCCCGCCCCTACGCAACCACCAGCCCCACCAGGCTCGCTGCGGCACTACTCGAGGTTGCCGCACGCAGCGGGCTCGAATCGGCGAGCGTACGAGAAGTCGCGAGCCAGGCGGGCGTGTCGATCGGAGCTGTCCAGCACCATTTTCCGACGAAGGACGAGATGCTCGCGTACGCGTTCCGGGCGCTCGCCGACCGGGTGCTCGCGCGGCTGGCCACCGTCGACCCCGACATCGACCCCACCCGCACGCTGTTCGCGGCATTGAGCCAGTTGCTGCCGCTCGACGACCAACGCGGCAGCGAGGCACACGTGATGGCCGCCTTCGCGGTGCGCGCCGCGACGTCTCCGTCGTTGAGTTCGATCCGCAGTTCCGTCCTCTTCACCATCCGCACGGGGCTCGCCACCGTCCTGATCCACATGGGCGTCCCCGACCCTGAGACGCGCGCCGCCCTGCTCGTCGCGGCCGTCAACGGTCTGGCACTTGACGCGACGTCGAGCCCGGATCTGTACCCGCGCGAATACCTCACCCATGCGCTGCACACTCAGATCCACTTGATGCTCGACGCCGCGGCCTGACACACACCCGTCCCCGTTAAAGTGCACGGGTGTCACATTCGGCCGACGACGGCGCGGGTCGGTTCGCGCCCAGCCCGTCGGGCGACCTGCATCTCGGCAACCTCCGCACCGCCGTTCTCGCGTGGTTGTTCGCACGATCCACACAACGTCGATTTCTGGTGCGCGTCGAGGACCTCGATCGGGTACGCCCCGGAGCCGAGCGCTCTCAACTCGCCGATCTCGCGGCGCTCGGACTCGACTGGGACGGCGAGGTCGTGCACCAATCCCGCCGACAGCATCTCTACGACGCGGCGATCGAGCGGCTCAGCCGCGCCGGTCTGACCTACGAGTGCTACTGCACCAGACGCGAGATTCAGCAGGCCGCGTCGGCCCCGCACGCTCCCGCAGGCGCGTACCCGGGCACCTGCCGCGCCCTCACCGATGCCGAACGTACCGCGAAACGCGACAGCGGCCGCCCACCGGCAATTCGGCTGCGTTCGAAGGAGGCGTACTACACGATCCACGATGTGCTGCACGGCGACTTCACCGGAATCGTGGACGACCTGGTGCTGCGCCGTGGCGACGGCACCCCTGCCTACAACCTCGCGGTGGTGGTCGACGACGCCGCCCAAGGCATCGACCAGGTGGTGCGCGGCGACGATCTGCTGGCCTCCGCACCTCGCCAGGGCTATCTGGCGTCCTTGCTGGGGCTTCCGATCCCTTTCTACGCGCACGTTCCTCTCGCGTTGAACGTGGAGGGCAAGCGCCTTGCAAAGCGGGACGGCGCAGTCACACTCGCAGACCGGGTCGAACTCGGGGAGACGCCCGCCGATGTGCTCGCGACGATCGCAGCATCCCTGAACCTGGCCGATCCCGGCGAACCGGTCACGCTGTCCCTGTTGCTCGACCGGTGGAACCCGCAGCGGTTGCCGAGAGATCCATGGGTGTATCGACCGCGGTGAAATACAAGATCGGAAGGGCTGCATCGGGGATGGAACCGCCGTAGCCTCACGGTGACAACCGAAAGCACGTGCACCATCCCATCCTCGAGAGGATCCGATGACGACCGGCGGTTACGACCCGAACAAGGACCCGCAGAACCAAGGCGGCACTCCCGATCCGGAATGGCCTGGGTATCCACCCGGCGGCACCACTCCCCCTCCCGGCAGCTACCCCCCGCCCTCACAGGGCAGCGGCTTCCCACCGCCTCCGGGCGGAAATTACCCTCCCCCACCGGGCAACTATCCCCCGCCTCCCGGTAGCTACCCGCCGCCGCCTCCGGGCGGAAACTTCGGTGGTGGTTTCGGACCGGGGCCCGCCCAGCTGAGTGTCGGCGACGCGATCTCCTACGGGTGGCGCAAGTTCAGCCAGAACCCCGGCGTGTGGATCCTCATGGTGCTGGCTTCCTTCGTCATTCAAGTGGTACTCAGCTTCATTTTCAACGGAGGCAGCTTCTCCTTCTCCGTCGACGAGGGCGCGAGCACGTTCGGTGTCTGGTCGATCATCGGCACCGTGGTCACCACCGTGGTCGGCTACCTGATCCAGGCCGCGTTCGTGCGTGGTGCGCTCAGCGAGATCGATGGCCGCAAGCCCGCTTTCGGGACCTTCCTGCAGGTCGGCGCGGTTGGCGCTGTGATCGTGGCCGGGTTGCTCGTGGGCATCGCGACCACGATCGGTTTCGTGCTGTGCATCCTCCCCGGTCTTGCCGTCGCGTTCCTGACGTGGTGGACGATGCAGTTCGTGGTCGACCGCAACCAAGATGCGATCACTGCAATCAAGTCGAGTTTCAATGCGATCAAGTCGAACGCAGGCACACTACTCCTGCTGGCTCTTGCACTCGTCGGCATCAACATCGTCGGCGCACTGCTGTGCGGTCTGGGGCTGTTCGTCACCATCCCGGTCACGATCATCGCCTCGACCTACGCCTACCGGATCACCACGGGTGGCCCTGTCGCTGCCTGACCACCCTGCGTCACCGCTTCGCTGCGCCACCGTATAACTGTCCGTCACCGGAACGTTGTACGGTGGCGCATCTGCATTTGCTCATAAAAGGGAGATATATGACATCCGGTGGATACCCTCCTCCCCAGCCCAATCCGCAGAATCCGGGCTCCTACCCGGGCGGCAACGCTCCGCAGTACGGCAACCGGCCGGGCTTCGGGCAACAGCCTGTGGACTACACCCAGCAGTTCTCCGGACCGATCGACGGCTACGGGCCTGACGGTGGCGGCCAATACGGTGCCCCCCAGAACGGCGGCGGTCAGTACGGTGCTCCTCAGAACGGCGGCCAGTACGGCGCTCCCCAGGGCAATCAGTTCGGTGCGCAGCAGCAGGGCACACCTCAGTACGGTGCCCCGCAGTACGGTCAGGCGCCGCAGTACGGTCAGGCGCCCGGCGCACAACCGTTCGGTGGAGCACCCGGCTTCCCGTCGCCGACACCCGGCTTCGGCCCGTCGCAGCCGGGTCAGTTGCTGCCGCGTCTCGGCGCTCGCATCATCGACGGGTTGATCGTCGGAATCCCGATGTTCATCCTCACCGCGATCATCGCCTTCGGCAGCGGCAGCGGGTTCATGTCGTTCGTCATGTCGGTACTGACGGGAGTCGTCGCCTTCGGCTACTGGACGTACCTCGAGTCGACGCAGGGCGCGACCTTCGGGAAGAAGCTGCTCGGCCTGTCCGTGGTCGGACCGAACGGTGGAAACCCCACGCTCGAAGAGGCCGCCAAGCGCAATGCCTTCGTCGCGCTCCAGATTCTGTCCGGCATCCCGTTCCTGGGGTGGCTGGCAAGCCTCGCGTCGCTGGCCGCCTACATCGGCATCGCCGTGACGGTCGAGCAGGACGAGAGCAAGCAAGGGTTCCACGACAAGTTCGCGGGTGGTACCCGGGTCGTCAAGTCCTGACCTACACAGGCAAGCGGGCTCCGTCCTTCGGGACGGAGCCCGCTGTCGTTTCCCGCCACTTTCGCGATCGACCAGCCCGGATGTTTGGATGGCCGGGTGACAACTGCAGGCGATCTCCCGAAATCCGCGTCCGAGCAAGTGGCCTTCGCCCGGGTGGGACACAGCTTCTACCCCGGGATCCTGGTGCTGTTCACCACGGTGCTGATCATCTCGAACATCACCGCAACGAAGGGCGTCGCCTTCTTCGGCGACAGCGAATGGGCCGTGGGGCCCCTGCAGATTCTGCCGATCATCACCGACGGCGGATTCTTCCTGTTCCCGCTCGCGTACATCCTCGGCGACGTGCTCAGCGAGGTGTACGGGTTCGCCGCGACCCGGCGCGCCGTGCTCGTCGGATTCGGCGCGGTGGCGCTGTCTGCGTTGTGCTTCTGGGTCACCTGGTCGCTTCCGGCAGCCGACTTCTATCCCCACCAGGAATCGTTCGAAGCAGTACTCGGGGTGGTGCCGCGCATGCTGCTCGCCGGCCTCGCCGGGTATCTGGTCGGGCAGCTGCTCAACTCGTACGTGCTCGTATGGATCAAGAAGCGCACGAAGGAAAAGCACCTCTGGGCACGCTTGATCGGGTCGACGGTAGTCGGTGAGTTCGCCGACACTCTGATCTTCTGCTCGATCGCAGCCGGCGCGATCGGGATCTCGACGTGGTCGGACTTCGCGAACTTCGTCGTGGTCGGCTTCCTGTGGAAGACCGTCGTCGAGATCGTCCTCATGCCTGTCACATATCGCGTGATCGCGTACGTGAAGAAGCACGAGCCGAGTTACGGCGCGCGCTTGGACGCTTGACTTCCTCCCCCGCGTGAACACGGAGGATTCCTACGCAGCCTCACCATCCGGCAAGATCTGTTCAGCGGGTTCCTGCTTCACCGGGTCCGCGCATGCAAGCACAC
>NZ_JBHWWZ010000029.1:0-65958 GCF_042730275.1 Rhodococcus sp. NPDC060086 | reverse complement strand
AGCATTGCTTTCCGGCCCCCGCGACGTCTACAGCCTTCGAATTCGCAGGCGGTGTCGCCCGTCCTATTCGTACTCCCTGACGTTCACCACGACCGTCCTGCGTATCTCGATCATCAAGCGTTCTCGCAGTCCTTCCGGCGCGTGTTCACCCCCACACTTGCGGCTGAGCAACGCCTTGACCTTCTCCTCGATGCCGTACGTCTCGAGGCACGAACCGCAGTCGTCGAGATGCTGCTGGAGTCGAGTCCTCGACGCCTCGTCGCACTCCGAATCGAGGAGCAGGTACACGTCCGCAATGACCGCGGAGCAGTCGAGTCGCTCGTAATCTGCCTGCTCGCTCACTGCGAGACTCCCTTCTGGCCCTCGGTGCTGATGGTCCCGTCGCTACCGACAGTCGCTGCCTCGCCCGTCGTGCGGCCGCGGAAGAACCCACGTTCGTGTGCGACATCGGCGAGGAGACCTCGAAGTTGCTTGCGTCCACGGTGGAGCCTGGACATCACCGTGCCGATCGGCGTGCCCATGATCTCGGCGATCTCCTTGTAGGGGAAACCCTCGACATCCGCGTAGTACACCGCCATCCGGAAGTCCTCGGGAAGCTCCTGCAGCGCCGCCTTGATGTCGTCGTCGGGCAGCGCGTCGAGCGCTTCCACCTCGGCGGAGCGCAAACCGATCGACGAATGCTCGGCGGACGCAGCGAGCTGCCAGTCGGTGATCTCGTCCGTCGGGTACTGGGCAGGTTGGCGCTGCCGCTTCCGGTACGTGTTGATGTACGTGTTCGTCAGGATCCGGTACATCCACGCCTTGAGGTTGGTGCCCTCCCGGAACGACCGGAACGCCGAGAAGGCCTTGATGTAGGTCTCCTGCACCAGGTCTTCCGCGTCGGCGGGATTGCGGGTCATCCGCAATGCGGCGCCGTAGAGCTGGTCGAGCAGGGGCATGGCATCCCGCTCGAACCGCTCGGCCAGTTGCTCTGCAGACTCCTCGACCACACCGATCCCTTCACTCATCCCCTTGGTGAAGGCTACCGGGCAGCCGGGGTCCGCACGGGGAGGGCTCAGTACCGGCACCGGTGCTCCGATCTTCTCGCTCGACATTCCTGCTCGACGCGGCCGAAGTTCTCGACGCGCGACCCACCGGGGATCAACAACCTCTCGGTGCGACTTGTTCCCGCACGTCCACTTTCGGATCCTTGATTTCGGCCGGGCCGACACACTGCCCATTCGGCCGGGCCGACTCTCCTACACTCACGATCATGGCCTCGACCTCCACCCCTGCGACCACTCTGCTGAAGCGTGAGAAGGTCGACCACCGGGTCCACGAGTATTCACACGACCCGAAATCGGGGTCGTACGGCACAGAAGCGGCGGACATCCTCGGTGAGCGTCTCGACGTCGCCGCACCACAGATCTTCAAGACCCTGGTGATCTCATTGTCCGGCGGTGCGCTCGCCGTCGCAGTGATTCCCGTACCCGACACGCTGTCGCTGAAGGGCGCGGCGGGAGCGCTCGGCGGCAGCAGGGCAACCATGGCGGAACGCAAGGCCGCCGAACGCGCCACCGGGTATGTGCTGGGTGGAATCTCGCCGCTCGGTCAGCGCAAGCGCTTGCGCACCGTCGTCGACGCCTCCGCGCTGATGTGGGACCGCGTGTTGTGCAGCGCCGGCCGGCGTGGCCTCGAGATCGAATTGGCTCCTGCCGATCTGATCCGCCTCACCGGCGCCGTGGTCGCGCCCGTCACCGTCGGACGCTGACGATCGGTCGACTCCCGCGAGGGCCTAGAGGAAAGCCAACTGATCGCCGCTGCCGTCGTCGGGCGCCAGCAGCTCCGGACCCTTGTTCCGGACGCTGTTGACTTTGTCGGACACACGCCGGATTTCGATCCCGCCGACGGCCTCTGCGCTGGGCACGATCAGATCCGGGTGCCCGAGACTGTCGGGATCGAGCCAGTCGTCCCATCGTTCGGGCGGCATGATCAGGGGCATCCGGTGATGCACGTTGCTCAGCTGCGCAATCGAATCCGCGGTGAGAATGGTGGTGCTGAGCAGTGGCGGCTCGTCCGGGGTGCGCGGGTCGTGCCACACCGCCCACAGGCCTGCCATGTAGATACGTGAGCCGTCACCCTGCGACATGAAGTACGGAACCTTGCGGGTCTTGCCGCCGGCGGCGGGTTCGACCTGCCATTCGTACCAACCGTCCATCGGGACGAGGCAACGCTTGTAGCGGAGCGATTGCGCGAAGGACGGTTTGGTCGCGACCGACTCGGATCGCGCGTTGAACAGCGGCGCGCTCTTGCCGATCTCCTTGGCGAAGGACGGCACCAGCCCCCAGCGCATGCGCCGTATCCGACGTCGTGCCGCGCTCTCCGGATCTTCACGATCGTGCCGCGCCACGACAGTGAGCACACCGGTCGTGGGCGCCACGTTGTACTCGGGCACGATCTCGGCATCGCCCGTCTCGTCGAGCGCATCGAGTTCGGCTGCCAACGTCGCCGGATCCACCGTGGTCGCATACCTACCGCACATGCCACGAGTGTGGCAGCCGCGACCGACACCGTGCCATCCACTTCGGGCGTATTCACCGTGCAGGACCATCCGCAGTCGAGGTCCGACCCCCCGATGGGCGAAGATGGACAGGTGAGCCTGTGGAGAGCACCCCGAGCCGTGACCGCCGTCGACGCGTCCGTTGCCCTGCCCGGATCGAAGTCGATCACCAATCGCGCCCTGATCCTCGCCGCGCTGGCCGACGGGCCGTCGACGATCACCGGTGCCCTGCGCAGCCGCGACACCGATCTGATGATCGGTGCGCTACGCGCCGTCGGAGCAACGATCGCCGACCGCGACGGTGGCACAACCCTCGACGTCGCGCCCGGTACAGTGCGCGCCGGCACGGTGGACTGTGGCCTCGCAGGCACCGTCATGCGGTTCGTCCCGCCGCTGGCGGCTCTCGCGGAGGGCGATGTGCACTTCGACGGCGACGAACAGGCGCGGGTCCGCCCGATGGGCACGGTCCTGGATGCGCTGCGCGGCCTCGGCGCCGAGATCGACGGTGACGGACTCCCTTTCACTGTGCAAGGCAAGGGCGCTGTTCGCGGCGGCAGTGTCACGATCGATGCCTCCGGGTCATCGCAGTTCGTCTCGGGTCTGTTGCTGTCGGCTGCGGCATTCGACGAGGGCATCGTCGTGCACCACGACGGCAAGCCTGTCCCGTCGATGCCGCACATCGAGATGACCGTCGAAATGCTTCGGGCAGCAGGAGTTTCCGTCGACACATCGGAACCGAACACATGGCGAGTCGCGCCGGGCACGATAGAGGCGCACGATGTGACGGTCGAACCCGACCTGTCGAACGCCACACCGTTCCTCGCCGCCGCGGCCGTCACCGGCGGAACTGTCTCGGTGCCGCTGTGGCCGGCGACGACCACCCAGGCCGGGGACGCCATCCGCGATATTCTCGAGCGCATGGGCGCCGAAGTGTCGCTGACCGACGGTTCCCTCATCGTCCGCGGGCCTGAGCGCCTCGTCGGCATCGATGTGGACCTGCACGACGTGGGTGAGTTGACCCCGACCGTCGCAGCGGTCGCAGCGTTCGCAACCACTCCGTCGCACCTGCGCGGGATCGCCCACCTGCGCGGTCACGAAACCGACCGGCTCGCCGCTCTGGCCACCGAGATCAACGGGCTCGGCGGATCGGTCACCGAGACCGACGACGGCCTGCGTATCGAGCCGATGCCGCTGCACGGCGGAGTGTGGCGGTCCTACGCCGACCACCGGATGGCGACGGCGGGCGCCATCATCGGTCTCGTGATCGACGGGGTCCAGGTCGAGGACATCGGTACGACAGCGAAGACACTGCCCGGTTTCGAATCTCTGTGGGAGTCGATGTTGACGGGAGTCCGCTCCTGAAACGGCGACAGTACGACGAATCCGATGTCCGGGTCCGCCCTGGCAGAGGATCGCGTCCGCGGACCAAGGATCGGCCCGCTCACCTCGACGCGATGGACGGCATGGTCGTCTCCGTCGACCGGGGACGCTGGGGTGTCGTCCTGGACGGCGATCCGGATCGGTCCGTCACCACGATGCGCGCCCGAGAACTGGGCCGGACTCCCATCGTCGTCGGCGACCAGGTCGGTGTGGTCGGTGATCTGTCGGGACGTCCCGATACACTCGCCCGGATCGTGCGCGTGGACGACCGCGCCACCGTGCTCCGGCGCACCGCGGACGACACCGACCCGTACGAACGGGTCGTGGTGGCCAACGCTTCGCACCTGTTGATCGTGGTCGCGCTGGCCGACCCTCCGCCTCGTACCGGGCTGGTCGAGCGCGCGCTGGTGGCGGCGTACACGGGCGGGTTGACCCCGGTGCTGTGCCTGACGAAGAGCGACCTCGCCGATCCCGACGAGTTCGCCGCTCACTTCGCAGACCTCGCCGTTCCGGTGATGCTCGCCGGACAGGACGACGACCTCACCGAACTGACCGCACTGTTGCACAACCGGGTGACGGCGCTGATCGGCCATTCCGGGGTCGGTAAGTCGACACTGGTGAATCGGCTCGTCCCCGACGCCGCACGCGCCACAGGCGTCGTGTCCGGAGTCGGCAAAGGACGGCATACGTCCACGCAGTCGGTGGCCCTGCCACTTCCCGACGGCGGCTGGGTCGTCGACACACCCGGCATCCGGTCGTTCGGGCTTGCTCATATCGGATCCGACGACGTCATCGGCGCATTCTCCGATCTCGCGGTGGCAGTCGAGCGGTGCCCTCGCGGATGCACCCACCTCGGTCCGCCGGCAGATCCCGAGTGCGCACTCGACACCCTCGACGGCCAGTCGTTACGCCGCGCGATGGCCGTGCGGGAGCTGTTGGCCGCACTGGCCACCAACGACTCCTGGTAGACCGTGTACGCGAAGAGCCCGACCTCGTCGAAACGAGGTCGGGCTCTTCCGTCTGTGACGTGGTTCAGCCTGTGACGTGCGGGTTCAGCGCATACCGAGCACACGGCGGACGAGACCACGCTTACGCGTCTTCTCGATGGTGGATGCCAGGCCCACCCTGCGCCCCGTGATCGGATCCACTTCGGCCGGTCCGCCGAAACCGAGCTCTGATGCGGTTTCGGGCGCGGCATCGCGCGTGTCCTTGAGGTACTTGTCGGGCAGCGACAGCTTGGCGATGGTGCGCCACGACTTCCAGTACTGCACCGCCAGGGGACCGGTCGTGTACGGCAGGTCGTACTTGTCGCACAATTGACGCACTCGCACGGCGATCTCCGCGTACCGGTTCGACGGCAGGTCCGGGTAGATGTGATGCTCGATCTGGTAGCTCAGATTGCCGGTCATGAAGTCCATGACCTTGCCGCCCGAGATGTTCGCCGAGCCCAGCATCTGCCGCAGGTACCACTCGGCGCGGGTTTCGTTCTCGATGTCCTGCTTGGTGAACTTCTCGGCACCGTCCGGGAAGTGACCACAGAAGATCACCGCGTTGGTCCACAGGTTGCGAACGAAGTTGGCGGTGGCGTTCGCCTTGATCGTGGACTTCCACGCCTTGCCGGTCAGCGCCGGATAGACGACGTAGTCGCGGAGGTTCTGCTTACCGATCTTGGCGAGCACCTCCTTGCCACGAACCTTCGTCAGTTCGCGATCGTCGCGGCCCTGGATGACCTTGCCGAGCTCGAGCAGCTGAATCGCGATGCCGTACTGGAACAGCGAGGCGAGGATCGCGTTGTACGCGACGTTGCCGAGGTAGAACGGCTTCCACCGCTGATCACGCGTGACGCGGAGCAGACCGTATCCGACATCGTCGTCCATACCCAGGATGTTGGTGTACTTGTGGTGGAGGTAGTTGTGAGTGACCTTCCAGTGCGCCGACGGGTCGGCGTTGTCCCACTCCCAGCTCGCCGAGTGCACCTCCGGGTCGTTCATCCAATCCCACTGCCCGTGCATCACATTGTGACCGAGCTCCATGTTCTCGATGATCTTCGACAACGACAGCATGGTCGTCCCCAGAATCCAGAGGGGACGCTTCCGCGAGCCGAGGAGGACGACACGTCCGCCGATCTCGAGGCCACGCTGCAGCCGGATGGTGTTGCGAATGTATCGGGCGTCGCGCTCACCGCGCGACTCTTCCACATCGCGCCTGATCGCTTCGAGCTCACGGCCGATGGCCTCGACGTCGGCCTCCGTGAGGTGCGCGTACTCCTTGACATCCGAAATCGCCATGCACTTACCCTACCGTAGGTTACGATCCCGTAGGTTGATGGATTCTCGGCTGTGACCAGAATCACGCATTGCTGGAGACGGTCGTCTTCCCGTGTCGCACAGCAGCCTTCGTGCGCCGTGCCGCGACAGCGCGCTCGGCGTGTGCCCGCAGAGCAGTGAGCAGACCCCGCCGCCGACCCGTGATCGGATCCGTAGTGATGGCCGGGAAACCCGTGTTCGCCCGCTCGTTCCGGAACTTGCGCTCGGACGACGTCTCGGGTGCGTCGTCGGACGTCGCCTTCAGGAACCGGTCCGGAAGCGCAAGCTTGTGAATCGTGCGCAGCGCAAGCCAGTACTGACGCCCCAGCGATCCGGTCGTGTACGGCAGATCGTACTTCCCACACAACGCACGGACGCGGGCCGCGATCTCGGGATACCGATTGCTCGGCAGATCCGGGAACAGGTGATGCTCGATCTGGTAGCTCAGGTTGCCGGTCATGAATCCCATGATCTTGCCGCCCGAGATGTTCGCGCTGCCGAGCAACTGACGCAGATACCACTGCGCTCGCGTCTCCCGCTCGAATTCGTCGGGCGTGAACTTCTCCGCGCCGTCCGGGAAGTGTCCGCAGAAGATCACCGCATACGCCCAGAGATTACGAACGAGGTTCGCAGTGAGGTTCGCAGTGAGGGTCGAGCGCCATGCAGGGCCGGTGATCGCGGGGAACAGCACCCCGTCCTTGAGGACCTGCTTGCCCGCCTTGACGACGAACTCCTTGTTCGGCCCCGAATTCCATTGCGCCGGCGGCATACCCGGGAGGTCTTTCGCCGCCGACAGGTCGTGCAGCGCGATGCCCCACTCGAAGGTCGCAGCGAGGATCACATTGGCCACAGGCTGCAGGAGATTGATCGGACGCCACTTCTCGTCGCGCGTCATCCGGAGAATGCCGAATCCGACGTCCTCGTCCATCCCCACGATGTTCGTGTAGGTGTGGTGCGCGTAATTGTGGGCACGCTTCCAATGTTCGGACGGGCCCGTCTGGTCCCATTCCCAGGATGTCGAGTGGATTTCGGGATCGTTCATCCAATCCCACTGCCCGTGCATCACATTGTGCCCGAGCTCCATGTTCTCGATGATCTTCGCCAACGACAGCGAGGTGGCGCCGAGCAACCACCACGCCCGGTCCCGTGATCGGAACAGCGCCACACGCCCGACGACTTCGAGCGTCCGCTGCAGCCGGATGGTGTTGTGGATGTACCGCGCATCACGCACCCCGCGCGAACGCTCGATATCACTTCGAATGGTGTCGAACTCACGTCCGAGCGCCTCGACATCGGCGTCGGTCAGATGAGCGAACTCCCGAATATCGCTGATAGCCAAACGGGGCCCTTCCCCCTGTATTGATCTGTTCTGATCTGTGTTGATCGACGCAGTCAGGCGTCGAGCGTGCAATCGCCTGCTGCCGCGGAAATGCAGGTCTGGACACGTTCGCCCTCTACATGTTCCTTGCCCGACCGGAGGTCGACGATGTGCCCCTTGTGCAGCGGCACCACACAAGTCTGACAGATTCCCATGCGACAACCGAAGGGCATGAGAGCACCGACACTCTCGCCCGCCTCGAGCAAGGTGGTTGCGCCGTCGACGGTAACCGTCTTACCGGACTTCGCGAAGGTGACCGTGCCGCCGGATCCCGACGTGTCGGCGCGGGTGACCGCGAAACGCTCGAGGTGCAGCTTCTCATCGATGCCTGCGCCCTTCCAGAACGCAGCGATATCGTCGAGCATCGCCTGGGGCCCACACGCCCAGACGGTACGGTCACGCCAGTCCGAACACACCTCGTCGAGGCTCGACAGGGCGAACTTTCCCTGTTCGCGCGTGAACTGGAGGTGCGAATGGAACTGCTCGTGCGTCTCGTCGAACCCCTCCAATTCGGAACGGAACATCACGCTGTCGAGGGTCGGCGCCGAGTGGATGTGCACGACATCGGAAATTGCCGCACCACGTTCGGTCGCGCGTCGGTCGAGCGTGCGAAGCATCGACATGATGGGCGTGATGCCACTGCCTGCGGTGAGGAAGAGGATCTTCTCGGGAGGCGGATCGGGCAGAACGAAATCGCCCTGCGGCGCCGCCAGCCGAATGACGGTCCCGGCCGGGACCCCGTTGACGAGGTGGCTGGAGAGAAGTCCCTCAGGCATCGCTTTCACAGCGATCGAGATGATTCTGTCTTCGTGAACCGGCGTGGACGTCAGCGAGTACGAACGCCAGTGCCAGCGTCCTTCTATGTGCAGACCGATACCGATGTACTGACCCGGCTCGTACGCGAAGTCGAAACCCCACCCCGGGCGGATGACGATGGTGGCGGAGTCGGGCGTCTCCGAACGAACCTCGACGATACGGCCACGAAGCTCACGCGCCGACCACAGCGGGTTGATCAGATGAAGGTAGTCGTCGGGCAACAGCGGCGTGGTCACGCGAGCCACGGCGCCACGCACCACATTGGACAGGGACCGCTCCGAGGAAACGACGTGCGCCGCCGGCTTCTCGATCCATTCCTTCAAACCCATCCGACACCTTCTCCTCGCCGATTCCTACGCCACCGTAGGTTAGCAGAAGTTACGGTGGCGTAGGTTACCGGTTCGTCAGAGGAGCTCGAGCAGGAATGGTAGTTCCTGAGCGGCGTACCACGCGAGTTCGTGGTCCTCCGCGTCACCGAGCACGAACTCCGCTTCTTCGTCCCCGAGGTCGGCCGCGTCGATCACTGCCACGGCACGCTCGACATCGCTCGAAGCCTCGCCCAGGTCGACGTGGACCGACGCGACAGCCGACATCGGCACCGCCGCGTCGAGCCTGACCACCGCGTCGTCGAGATCGGGGCGGGGCTTCGCGCCATCGACGTCGGCTGCGACAACGACCCGCCTGGCTCCGAGCGTCCCGTCGGCATCCTCTGTCGCGAGCAACCGCAGCGAGGCGCGCGCGGCCTCTGCCATCGCAACCTCGGCCAGCTCGTCGTCGTCGCCTGCCGTGTATGCCTCACGCAGAGCCGCTGTGACGGCGAAAGCCGTCCCGCTCACCGCATCGATCTCCCCTTCGGCCACGAGCCGCTGCAACATCGCGAGCGTCGCAGGCACATAGACGCGCGTCACTTCTCACCTACTGGCATCCAACAACTCCTCGAGTGATTCGTGCAGCAACGATGCGAGGACATCCACATCGGGCATGGCATCGCGGTCTGCATTCAAACCGTAGTAGATGTTGCCGTCGTACGACGTGAGGGCAACGCTGAGCGCCTGTGTCTTGAGCAACGGCGACACCGGGTACATCGCGAGAACGCGTGCCCCCGCGAGGTACAGCGCGTGCTGCGGCCCCGGGGCATTGGTGATCATGAGATTGAACATCCGCTGCGAGAACCCCGACGCGACCCGTGCGCCCACCGCGTGCATCGTGGCCGGAGCGAAGCCGGACAACCGGATCATCGTCTGCGCCGCGATACGTCTCCGCTGTCGCGAATAGGCCTCACCCGCATGCGAGATGTGCGACAGACGCACCACCGCATTCGGTTCGCCCACCGGCAGGTCCACGAGGAACGACGAGACCTCGCCCTGAGGATGGACCTGGATGGTATCGCCGTCGCCGACGGCTCCTTCCGGCTCCTGTGTGTACACCGACATCGGCACCATCGCACGTACCGTGGTCGCCTCGGTGACCGGCTCGCCACGCGACAACAGCCAATACCGCAAGGCACCCGCGATGACGGCGAGCACCACGTCGTTGATCGTGCATCCGTAGCGCGCGTGGATCGTTCGGTAGGGCCCGAGTCCGGACTGCACGACCGTGAACCTGCGGCTGCGTGAGATCGACGCGTTCAACGGTGATTCCGGCGCGGACTGCGCGGCCGTTCTCGCGAGCCTGCCCACCACATCGACGGTCTCCCCGATGGTGGACGCGAGATCGCCCAGCGCCGTACGCACGGCGGCCACTCCCTCACCGGGTCGCGCCACCGAACCCGCGAATGCACCCACCAACAGCGCGGTGTCCGATGGCTCCTGCTCGGGCATCCAGAGTTCTTCGGGGACCTCGCGCGGTTCGGGAGTGCGGTCGAACAGAACTTGGCCGATCTCGAGGGAGTCCTCGCCGTCCACGAGGGCGGAATGGGATTTGGTGAACAACGCGGCCCGGCCGTCGGCGAGGCCTTCGACGAGATACATCTCCCACAGGGGGCGGGTGCGATCGAGGGGACGGGAGATCAGGCGTGCGATCAGATCGAACAGCTGCTCGTCCGATCCGGGCCGGGGCAGCGCCGAGCGTCGTACGTGATAGGTGATGTCGAAGTCCCGGTCGTCGACCCAGACCGGACGCGCCATACCGAAGGCCACTTCGCGTACCTTCTGCCGGTACCGAGCGACTTCGGGGAGACGCTTCTCGACGAGGCGGACGACGCTCTCGTACTCGAGTCCGCCTTCCGGGGGTTCGAGGATGGCCAGCGATCCGATGTGCATCGGAGTGTTACTCGTCTCCAGGTAGTAGAACGATGCGTCCTGCGCCGTCATACGGCTCGTCATAGCGAAGCGTCCCCCTCGATCCCGTCGGCAACTTCCGATGCCTCGTCGATACTGAAGAGTACGGCCAACCCTGCCCTCATCGCGCGCGGAACGTCATGGTGGGCACCGGCCATCCCCGCCGCGGCAGCGCCGCGCACGTTCACGACGAGATCGTCGATGAACACCCATTGCGCCGGTTCCGGAGCCGACCCCTGTGCAGCCGGGAGACAACTTTCTTCGTCCGGTTCCACCACGCCGACGTCACCGAGCTCCTTGCAGGACGATATGTCACGATGTGCCTGGTTCCGTCCTCTCCCGGAGCCCACCACCGACCGGCATCCGCCGGCCGGTACAGATCGATGCTCCGGGGGTTTCGCGCATGTCACGTCCGCAATCGGGCCGCTTCATCCGACCCGTTCCACTCTTCGAGCCTCCGGTGCAGGAATCCTGCACCGCGCACCGGCCACACGCCCTACGCCGGACCACACCGCACTCCGGCCGGTCCGGACGCACCCGTGTGGCCGCGGATCGGATTCGCTCGCGGATCCCACTGGATACGCCGCTGAGTCCGGACATCGATCCGAGTGCGCATCGGTTCGCAGATCTCGCGGTGAGGCTCGTCCTCGAAGTCGTGGACGGCCGCCGACCGGACACTCAACTCTCGACGGTGCTCACACCGGCGCTGGCCACGACGTTCAGCGCCGCACGTCATGCCCGGTCCGAAGCGGACTCGGCCGTCGTGCTGCGCGCACGCCTACAGACACGCGATGCCCGCACGGCAGAACTGTTCGGGTCCTACGCACGCGGGCATCGTGTGTTCGCGATGGCCGGACGGGTCGTGCGCGCCCCGGCACGCGGACACAACCGTCACGGTTGGGTCATCACGACCCTGTGGCTCGGCTGAGAGTGCTCGATCGTGGGGTGATCATCCCTGCCGATTCGTCTTGGTGTCCTTGCGGGCAGCGGCCCGACGTTCCCGCCGCGTGCCACCCTGCTGTGGTCCGGACGCCTCGCTCGGACCCGAGCTGCTCCGGGCAACGTGGGCGCGGCCGTCCTCTGCCGGGCCCGTGTACGTCAGCCGACGCTCGGTCTCGTCGAGCCCTTTCGCTCGCAGCGCTGCCGGAGCGGGTGCAGGAGCGGTCTGCCGCGGCAGCGTGGGCGGCGCGGGCTGCCTGCCCGCCTGCTGCTGAGGCTGCTGGGCAGGCTTGGTCAGCGACGGCGCGTTGCGGGCAGCCGCGGCTGCGGACGAAGACGTGACCGCAACCCCACCGCCGGCTGCCTGTGCCTGGGGAGCGTTCGCCTCGACCTGCAGATTGAACAGGAAGCCGACCGATTCCTCTTTGAGACCCTCGAGCATGCCCGTGAACATGTCGAAGCCTTCACGCTGATACTCGACGAGGGGGTCGCGCTGTGCCATTGCCCGCAGGCCGATGCCCTCCTTGAGGTAGTCCATCTCGTAGAGGTGCTCACGCCACTTCCGGTCGAGGACGGAGAGCAATACCCGCCGTTCGAGTTCGCGCATCGCGCCCTCACCGGCGATGCTCTCGATCTCGGCCTCACGACGCGCGTATGCCTCGCGCGCATCCTGCAGCAAGATCTCGCGCAGCTGGTCGCGGTCGAGGTCCTCGTTCTTCTCGACGAGCGACTTGTAGTCCACGGTCACCGGGTAGAGCGTCTTGAGCGCGGTCCACAGCTGCTCGAGATCCCAGTCCTCGACATAACCTTCGGCAGCCGCACCGTCGACGTATGCGGTGACCACATCTGTGAGCATGCGCTCGACCTGGCCTTCGAGGTCCTCGCCACGCAGGATCCGGCGACGCTCCTCGTAGATGACGGTGCGCTGCTGGTTCATCACCTCGTCGTACTTGAGCACGTTCTTGCGGATCTCGTAGTTCTGCTGCTCGACCTGCGTCTGTGCACTCTTGATGGCTTTCGACACCATCTTCGCCTCGATCGGGACATCGTCGGGCAGGTTGAGTCGGGTCATGATCGACTCGAGTGCCGCGCCGTTGAAGCGCCTCATCAACTCATCGCCGAGTGAGAGGTAGAACCGCGACTCACCCGGGTCGCCCTGTCGACCGGACCGGCCACGCAACTGGTTGTCGATACGCCGCGACTCGTGCCGCTCGGTGCCGAGGACATACAGTCCGCCCGCCTCACGCACCCGGTCGGCGTCCACCTTGACGTCGGACTTGATCTGCTCGAGGGTCGGATCCCACGCGGCCTCGTACTCCTCCGGCGTGTTGACCGGATCCAGGCCGCGCTTGCGCAATGCGATGTCCGCAAGGATGTCGGGGTTGCCACCGAGCACGACGTCGGTACCGCGACCGGCCATGTTGGTCGCCACAGTGACCGCGCCCGACCGGCCGGCCTCCGCGATGATCTGCGCTTCCTGCTCGTGGAACTTCGCGTTGAGGACGCTGTGCGGAATACCCTTCTTGGTGAACTGCTTCGACAGGTACTCCGAGCGTTCGACGCTGGTCGTGCCGATCAGGACCGGTTGGCCCTTATGGTGCCGCTCGACGACGTCGTCCACCACGGCAGCGAACTTCGCTTCCTCGGACTTGTAGATGAGATCGCCCTGGTCCACGCGGACCATCGGGCGGTTCGTCGGGATCGGGATGACACCGAGGTCGTAGATCTGGTGGAGCTCGGCTGCCTCGGTCTCGGCCGTACCGGTCATGCCCGAGAGCTTGTCGTAGAGGCGGAAATAGTTCTGCAGCGTGATGGTGGCGAGGGTCTGGTTCTCCGCCTTGATCTCGACCCTTTCCTTGGCCTCGATCGCCTGGTGCATGCCCTCGTTGTAGCGGCGGCCGGAGAGCACACGTCCGGTGAACTCGTCGACGATGACGACCTCGCCGTCACGGACGATGTAGTCCTTGTCCTTGGTGTAGAGCTCTTTCGCCTTGATCGCGTTGTTGAGGTAGCTGACCAGCGGGGAGTTCGCCGCCTCGTACAGGTTGTCGATGCCGAGCTGGTCTTCGACGAATTCGACGCCTGCCTCGTGCACACCGATGGTGCGCTTCTTGATGTCCACCTCGTAGTGGACATCGAGCTTCAGCATCGGCACGATCCTCGAGAACTCCGCGTACCACTTGCTCGACGCATCTGCCGGACCCGAGATGATCAGCGGAGTACGGGCCTCGTCGATGAGGATCGAGTCGACCTCGTCGACGACCGCGAAGTTGTGTCCGCGCTGCACCAGGTCGTCGAGGGAGTGCGTCATGTTGTCGCGCAGATAGTCGAAGCCGAACTCGTTGTTCGTGCCGTACGTGATGTCGGACGCATATGCAGCGCGGCGCTGGGCCGGGGTGAGACCGGACAGGATCACGTCGGTTTCGAGACCGAGGAACCGGTGGACACGACCCATCCATTCGGAGTCTCGCTTGGCGAGGTAGTCGTTGACGGTGACCACGTGCACGCCGTCACCGGACAGAGCATTGAGGTAGGCCGGAAGAACGCAGGTCAGGGTCTTGCCCTCACCGGTCTTCATCTCGGCGATGTTGCCGAAGTGCAGCGCCGCGCCACCCATGATCTGGACGGTGTAGTGCTTCTGACCGATGACACGCCACGATGCTTCCCGCGCCACAGCGAACGCCTCGGGCAGCAGGTCGTCGAGGGTTTCCCCGTCCTGAATACGACCACGGAACTCGGCGGTCTTGGCCTGCAGCTCCGCATCGGTCAGGCTCTCGAACTCCGGGGCGATGGATTCGACGTGCTCTGCGATGTGCTTGAGCCGCTTGACCATGCGACCTTCACCGAATCGGAGCAGCTTCGTCAGCGACAGCACTGGTGTGTTCGTCCTCAATCTCGGGTACCTGCACGGACAAGAAAATCCGGCCGAGGCCTTTCGGACCCCGGCCGGATTCCATGGTAGGCGTTCACTCGAACGAACGGCGATCGCCACTACCTCATCGCCATCTCACACGGGCATCATCCGAGTCGGAGCAACCCGTAGTCGAACGCGTGACGGCGGTACACCACCGATGGCTTGTCGCTCTCCTTGTCGTAGAAAAGGTAGAAGTCGTGGCCCACGAGTTCCATCTCGTACAGTGCGTCGTCGACCGACATCGGATCTGCCTTGTGTTCCTTCGTGCGGACGATCCGGCCGGGGCCGTCGGGCTCCTGCTCGTATCCGTCGAAGTGTAGGTCAGGCGAGATCCCGAGGGAGTCGTCCTGCGCGAGCTCTGCCGTCGCTTCCGCAACCGACACCGGGGTCTTGTCCCCGTAGGACACCTTGCGGCGGTCCTTCGTGCGACGCAGTCGAGATTCGAGCTTGGCCGTCACCGATTCGAATGCGGCGTAGAAACTGTCGGCCGCGGCTTCAGCGCGGACGACGGGCCCTTTACCTCGAGCGGTGATCTCGACCCTCTGACAACTCTTCATCTGACGACGATTCCGCTCGTGCTGAAGTTCGACGTCGAACAGGAAGATCGTGGGGTCGAATCGTTCGAGCCGAGCTAGCTTCTCCGACACGTAGATCCGAAAATGATCGGGGACCTCGACGTTGCGGCCTTTCACCACGACATCGGCGTTCGCGGTCTGCGGAGCGGATTCGCCGGTGTCGGCGACCGCGACGGTGGACTTCGAAGGGGTCGTCACTCGTACCTCCCGAGTACGGCCGGTGCAGCACGCGCACCGGCAGATCGATGAGCGCCTGGGCGCTCCGCCCGGAACGAGAAGATCGAGTATTTCTACCCGTCTACCTTGTTGTTTCCGGGCCTGTGGCCGACGGTAGTACGTAACCGGAAGCTCCGCCACTGTTCCGATCGAATTCACTTTTCCGGCGATGACCCGCCTATCACACAGGCGCACTCAGGCACGTGCGATCACCAGAATTCCGGACGTCCGAAACCCCGCTTTCCGGAGGACTCGGACAGCTTCCGCCGTGGTCGCTCCCGTGGTGACGATGTCGTCGATCACCAGTACCGGAAGTCCCCGCGGTACGGAGTCGGCACGAATCGAGATCCTGCCCGCGAGATTGATCTGCCGCTGAGCCGCCGACAGTCCCACCGAATCGCGCACCCTCGCGCCCGTGACCAACACCGGATGTACGTGAAGCGACGGATCATGGGACGCCGCGCATCGGGCCATCCTCGTGACCGGGTCTCCCCCACGCGCACGCGCCACTCGGATACGAGTGGGGGCCGGCACCACGATCAACGGCCCGGTCGGTAACTCACCCCACCGCCGCAGACGAGCAATCGCGACGGCGGACGCCAACCCGAGCGGTGCCGCGAGGTCGCGGCGACCACGCTCCTTCGCGGCCACGACGGCACTGCGACGGGCACCGGAGTACGCCCCGAGCGTCCACACCGGCACCGTCGGATCCACGCGCGGACGCACTTGCGCCGGTGGGTCGTTCAACGTTCGCGCACACTCACGACACCATGGCGTACCGGGCGCATCGCAGCCACCGCAGCGGACGGGGAGCACCAGATCGAGCAACTCCGACAGCATCCGTACAGTGTGCCCACCCGGTACGACAGCTCGGTGTCGTCAGCCCGGTAGCACCGGCACCGCGGTCAATCCTGCCAGGCCGGGCACCTCCCGCCAGTAACGGTCACCTGCAGGATCGCTGTTGTTGAGTTGGAACACCGCTCGTGTGTCGGCGACGAACTCGGTGGTCGTCGACGCCTCGACTGCAACGACGGGCGGGGTGAGATTGCGGCTCGGGAGCGCGTCCATCCTCGATCCGTCGATCGCGATCTGCACGACCGGGATGTCGGAGGCCGACCGCGACACCACGACGGTATCCGCGGTGCTCCAGTCCAACGACAGTGCAGGGCCACCCAGATCGAAGGCGATCTCGCGTGGACTCGTGAGAGAGAACTCTCCGTTCGGAGTCTGGACGACGGTCGCGACATGGACACGACCGTCGATGATCATCGCGGCGCGCACGCCGTCGCGGGACAGACGCAGTTCGCTGACCCGGCCGCCGAGTGCGCGGATTGCTCCGGCCTCGACCCCCACGACGGTCACTCGCCCGCTCCCGGGCTCCCTGACGGCCCGCACGACGGCTGTGCCGTTGACCACCGCCCACACGGAATTTCCGTTGGGCGACCACGACGGCCGGGTGATCGATTCCCCTTCGACGGCAGGCTCGGGCGAGCCGTCGTTGTAGGCGCCGACCACGAGTTCGGCGGCGGGCTCCGGCGCCGGCCGACCGGTGTCTGCGACTGCAGCGAGGAGCGCGCCGTCCCGCGACATCCCGACCGACCGAAGATTGTCCGTAGACCCGAAGTAGCCCTGGACCGGGGTGACTCCGGTCTCCGCGACACTGACGAAGGCACCGCTGAGCAACGCGTGCAACCCGATCGGGGTGCCCGACGTCGCGAGCGGGTTCATCGACGCCACGTCCGCGGTGGTCCACCCGTTCGGGAAGCGCTCGTCGAGTGGCTGTCCGTCGGCGAGCAGGATGTAGGGCCCGGCGATCTCGGCATTGGCGAGAGTCCAGATCACCTGGGCGGCGAGGAGTTCCCGGGCCGGTTCCTCCAACGACGAGAGTCCACCGAAATCCACCCGGATCCCGCCCAGGCCCACACCGACCTGAGTGGTCCTACCGTCTGCCTTCGTGATCGCCCCGAGGATTGTTGCGCCGGCCAACTCGTTGTGGACCGCGGGCGCGAGCGAGGGTTTGGGACCCTCGATGAGAAGCCCGATCAGTTGCGTGGCCGCTTGCTCGGGTGTTCCGGAGATCCACCGGGGATCGGGCACCACGGTGTTGCCGTCAGGGGTGACGAAATACAACGACCGACGCTGATAACTGTTGAGGAAGCGGGGCTTGTCCATGATCACGCCCGGCGGCATCTCATCGATCCGCCATTCGCCGTCATTGCGGACCAGCGTGAATTTCGCTGCCAGATCACCGTCGTCGGCGCGGTAGAGGCCGCCTTCTTCCAGGTGCCCGACGATGTTCGCGCGCACGACGTACTTCGCGGTGTTGTCGTCGCGTTCCTCGGCCAGCACGTCGACCTTGTCGACGATGGTGGCGCTGGCGGCGTCATCCCACCGAGCCGACATCCCTGATGTGAGGAACTGTCGGGCGGCGACATGCCGGTTGGTGGGGTCGGTATTCGCTTGGAGGAAGTCGCGCAGGAGCAGGTCCGGTTCGCGCCCGGGTTCGGGTTCGGGGACCTCCGTCGTCGCAGGGCCGCGGTCGATCGTCCCGATGGCCTGAGGCGACGACGAATCGGGCAGGCTCGCGCAGCCCGAGATCACCAACGCGAGCGCTGAGAGCAGCACGATCATCGGGCCGAGCACACGTGAGCGTAGGCGGCTCATGTCGCGGCTCCTTCCGATGGGACATGCTCGTTCGCTCCGGCGCTGTCGTTCGCTCCGGTGTGTTCGGATCCTGCGGTATTCTCGACGGCCCTGTCGGCCTCGGGCACTACCGGCGGTGGTTTGCCCTGGACCGCGTGAACCGCTGTGGGCACGAGCGGGAGCGGGCTACGGCCCGCCTTGCGTCCCCGAACGCGTGGCAACGTCAACCGGAAGCTTGCACCTCGACCCGGTTCGCCCCAGGCTTCGAGTTTGCCGTTGTGCAGATTCGCATCCTCGACGCTGATCGCCAGACCCAGCCCGGTGCCACCCGAACGTCGCACCCGCGACGGGTCGGAGCGCCAGAACCGGTTGAAGACGAGTTTCTCTTCGCCGGGGCGCAGTCCGACGCCCTGGTCCCGCACGACGAATGCGGCGGCATTGTCGTCGGCGCGCAAGCGCAGCAGGATCGGTTTGCCTTCGCTGTGGTCGATGGCGTTGGCGAGCAGATTGCGCAGGATTCGCTCGACCCGGCGTGGATCGACGTCCGCGTTCACGGCTTCGTCCGGCAGGTCGACGATCAATTCGGTGGAGGTCTCACGCGCGAGGTGACGGACCGTGCCGATCGCCGCCCGCGCGCACATGCGCAGGTCGAGTTGCTCGGAGGCGAGCTCCGCCACGCCGGCGTCGTGACGACTGATCTCCAGGAGGTCGTTCAGCAGGGACTCGAACCTGTCGAGTTCGGCGACGAGCAGTTCGGAGGCGCGCTTGAGCGAAGGGTCCAGTTCGTCGCTGCCGTCGTGGATGAGATCGGCCGCCATCCGGACTGTGGTCAACGGAGTGCGGAGTTCGTGACTGACGTCGGACGTGAACCGCTTCTGCAGATTTCCGTATTCCTCGAGCTGAGTGATCTGCCGCGACAGGCTCTCTGCCATCTCGTTGAACGACATCGCCAGGCGTGCGATGTCGTCTTCGCCTCGCACCGGCATGCGCTCCTTGAGTCTGCCGTCGGCGAAGCGCACCGCGATGCGCGACGCCGACCGAATGGGCAGCACGACCTGCCGCGCGACGATCATGGAGATCGCCGCCAGCAGTACCAGGAGCACACCGGCACCGACGAGGAGTGTTCCCCGGACGAGCGCGAGAGTGCGCTCCTCGCCTCCGAGGGGAAACACCAGATACAACTCGAGGGTCGAGATATCGGACTCCGTCGGGCTGCCCACGATCAACGCCGGTCCGGAATAGCCGGCCGGATCGTCGACCGTCGCGAACTGGTATGCGATCTGATCGTTCTGGACGAAGGCGCGCAGATTCTGAGGGATCTGCTCGTCCGGTCCGCTCGACGTAGGTTCCCGCGGACCGTCGCCGGGGACGATGAGGACAGGATCGAATGTTCCGGCGACACCGGTGTCCTGTCCCGCGTCGCTCCCCCGGTTGGTCAGCGTCGCCGCGGCCCCGTCGAGCCGGACGGTCAGCGAACCGGAGTCGTCGGCTCCTGCCAGCTGCGCTTCGACCAGCGCGCGGGAGCGCTCCATCTCCTCGGTGGCCGCATCGATCTTGACTTCGAGAAGACGGTCGGTGATCTGGCTGGTGAGCACTACGCCCAGCACGAGCATCACGATCAGCGACAACGACAGGGTCGACGCAACGACCCTCAGCTGAAGTGATCGACGCCAGGTATGCGCGAGCCCACTGCTCAGTGTGCGTGACCACCTCAGCAGCGGCAGAGTTCTCCGTGTGATCCTCCGCCGCAGACGGTAACCACGGATCACGGCGGTCCGGCCTTGTAGCCGACCCCCCGAACAGTCAGAACGACCTCGGGGTTCTCGGGATCCTTCTCCACCTTCGCGCGCAGACGCTGCACATGAACGTTCACCAGGCGGGTATCAGCGGCGTGGCGGTATCCCCACACCTGTTCGAGCAACACCTCACGCGTGAACACCTGCCGCGGCTTCCGCGCGAGCGCCACGAGGAGGTCGAATTCGAGGGGAGTGAGGGAGATCTGTTCCTCTCCACGGCTGACCTTGTGCGCGGGGACGTCGATCGAGATCTCCCCGATGGACAGCATCTCGGCGGGTTCCTGCTCGGTGCGGCGCAGCCGCGCCCGCACGCGGGCCACGAGTTCCTTCGGCTTGAACGGCTTGACGATGTAGTCGTCGGCGCCCGATTCGAGGCCGAGTACGACATCGACGGTGTCCGACTTCGCCGTGAGCATGACGATGGGCACACCCGAATCCGACCGGAGCACCCTGCACACGTCGATCCCGTTCATGCCGGGCAACATCAGGTCGAGCAGGACGAGATCGGGGCGGATCTCACGCACGGCGCCCAGAGCCTGAGTCCCGTCGCCCACCACGAAGGGCTCGAACCCTTCACCGCGCAGGACGATCGTGAGCATCTCTGCGAGTGCAGAATCGTCGTCGACAACCAGAATCCTCGGCTTCATAACCTCTATCGTGTCACTCCTTGACCGTTGTGAAGCAGATTTGAGATCTGAACGGCGAGTTGATGTGGGTCGGAATCCGGTCCGGCCACAATCCACTCCGATGCCCACCGGTCTGCGGCGAGCCCGTCGTACACCTCACCGGTGCGTGCCTGCAGGCCCCCATCGCGCTCGTAGGCATCGCGATCGCGCGTGGAATCGGTGGCCTCCCGGTTGCGTGCGCGTTCGGCCGCGAGATCCACGGGGACCCGCAGCAGCACTTGCAGATCCGGCGCGGGTAGCCCGAACCTGCCGAATTCGAGTTCGCGCACCCACTCGACGGACGGTCCTGATGCCGACTCGTGATGCCGCGCAGCGGTGTACGCGGCGTTCGAAGCCACATAGCGATCGAGTAGCACGATGTCGTTGTCGGCAAGGAGCTTTCGGAGTTCGTCCGCCGCATCACGGCGATCCAGAGCCCACAGCAGGGCCATCGCCTCGATACTCGAGGCGGTGTCGCCGTGCCCGCCCCGCAGGGCTTCGGCCCCCAGGTCGGCATGCACGGACTGCCCGTATCGCGGGAATGCGAGAGTCGCCACCGACGACCCGTGTGCACGCCAAGTCTCGACGAGGCCGGCGGACAACGTCCGTTTGCCGGCTCCGTCGAGACCTTCGACGACGATCAGAACACCCATGCTGCTGTGTTTCTCGGATTCGCTGTGTTTCTCGGGTTCGCCTTGTCAGTAGCGGTAGTGCTCGGGCTTGTACGGGCCCTCGACGTCGACCCCGATGTACTCGGCCTGATCCTTGGTCAGCTTGGTGAGCGTGCCACCGAGCGCCTCGACGTGAATCCGCGCGACCTTCTCGTCGAGATGCTTGGGAAGGCGGTAGACCTCGTTGTCGTACTCGTCGGGCTTCGTCCACAGCTCGATCTGTGCGATGACCTGGTTAGCGAAGGAGTTGGACATGACGAAGGAGGGGTGACCCGTTGCGTTACCGAGGTTCAGCAGTCGTCCCTCGGACAGCACGATGATCGTGTGGCCGTCGGCGAAACGGAACTCGTCGACCTGCGGCTTGATGTTGACCCGCGTGACGTCGGCGGCCCGCTCGAGACCCGCCATGTCGATCTCGTTGTCGAAGTGCCCGATGTTGCCCAGGATCGCCTGGTGCTTCATCGCCTTCATGTGCTCGAAGGTGATGATGTCCTTGTTGCCGGTCGAGGTGATCACGATGTCGGCCCGGCCGATGAAGTCCTCGACGGTGACCACGTCGAAGCCGTCCATCATCGCCTGCAGGGCGTTGATGGGATCGACCTCGGTGACGGACACGCGTGCGCCCTGGCCGCGCAGAGCCTCGGCGCAGCCCTTGCCGACATCGCCGTAGCCGCAGACCAGCGCTGCCTTGCCGCCGATCAGGACGTCGGTGCCGCGGTTGATGCCGTCGAGCAGCGAATGCCGGGTTCCGTACTTGTTGTCGAACTTGCTCTTGGTGACCGAGTCGTTGACATTGATCGCCGGGAACACCAGCTCACCGGCGGCCGAGAGCTGGTAGAGCCGCAGCACGCCCGTCGTCGTCTCTTCGGTGACGCCCTGCACGGACTCGGCGATCGTGGACCACTTCTTCGAATCCGCGGCGAGCGATGCACGCAGCAGCTGCAGGAACACCTGGTATTCGCCCGAGTCCTGGTCTTCATCGGTCGGCGGCACGACGCCGGCCTTCTCGAACTGGGCGCCCTTGAGGACGAGCATCGTCGCGTCGCCGCCATCGTCGAGAATCATGTTCGCGGGCTGGTCGGGCCAGGTGAGCATCTGCTCGGCCGCCCACCAGTACTCCTCGAGGGTCTCGCCCTTCCACGCGAAGACCGGCACGCCCTTCGGCTCCTCGACGGTGCCGTGGGGACCGACCACGATCGCCGCTGCGGCGTGGTCCTGCGTGGAGAAGATGTTGCACGACGCCCACCGGACCTGCGCTCCGAGCGAGACCAGGGTCTCGATCAGGACCGCGGTCTGCACCGTCATGTGCAGCGAACCCGAGATCCGCGCACCCTTCAGCGGCTGGACCTCCGCGTACTCACGGCGCAGCGTCATCAAACCCGGCATCTCGTGCTCGGCCAGGCGGATCTCTTTGCGGCCGAATTCGGCCAGCGACAGATCGGCGACCTTGAAATCGAGTCCGTTGATCTGGTCGGCGACAAGCGTGGTGTCAGACACTGTGCGGGGGCCTCTTCCTATCGGCAATCGGTGGATGCCCACCAGGCTATACAACGCGCGGGCGTAGGACCTGCCCCAGCCCTGTTCGACCCCCAGTCCTGTTCGACCCCCAGTCCTGTTCGACCCCCAGTCCTGTTCGACCCCCAGTCCTGTTCGACGCAGCCCTGTCCACCGTGTGCTCAGTCCGTCGCGGTGACCTTCTCGACGAAGGGCACGAGGATGTCGGCGAGCTCCGCCGCGACATCCGACCCGGACGCCGGCGGCATCGAGATGAAACTCAGCGCCACGCGCACCACGACGCGAGCGAGCATCTCGGCATCGGAGACGGGTGCCGAGATCCAGCTGTTCTCGAAGGTGTCGGCAAGCCTGCCCGCGCCGCGTTCGAGGATCGGTGCTGCGTCCGTCGTGATCAAGCGCAACAGATCGGACTTGGCGTCGCCGTCGAGCAGCGAACGCACGAGCGGGTCGGCAGCCGAGGCGACGAAGTAGGACGCGAACCCGTCGACGAGGGCTGCGCGCGTATCGCCGACGTTGGCATATACCGAGTCCGCGACCGCATCGACGAATTCGTCGACGAGCCGCAGCGCGTATCCCTGCGCGAGGCCCTGCCGGGACGAGAATTCCTTGTAGAGCGTCTGCCGGCTGATCCCGGCTGCACGAGCGACATCGCTCATGGTCACCGCGGGCCAGTCTCGTTCCAGGAGCAGTCCGCGCATCGCATCGAGAATGGTTGTGCGCAGCAGAACCCGGCTCGCCTCGTGGAAGTGGCGAGGGGATTGTCCGCGCTCCGGTGCCATGACGGTGACATTCTCACGACCCGGAGGGTGCGTCAAAGCGCACCGTTCATCGCCGCACGATCTCGACCATCCGGAAATCGGCCTTCGCGGCGCCGCAGTCGGGGCACGACCAGTCGTCGGGGATGTCGTCCCACAGGGTGCCGGGACCGATACCCTCCTCGGGCCAGCCCTGCGCTTCGTCGTATTCGAACCCGCAGACCAGGCAGCGGAACAGTCGGTATTCGTCGGTTGTCATGCCTTCTCCTCGAAGCCTGTGGTCTGCGCCGGGTCCACATTCGCCTGCACGGCGTAGCGGGCGAGGATTGCGTCCCGGCGCCGCGGGTGCACGTTCACCCGGGAGATGTCGCCGGAGTAGTGCGCGAGGACCCGGTGGTCCATCACCTTCCGCCACAGCGGCGGGATGTACGCGAGGGTGAGCATGGTGGCGTACCCCGCGGGCAGCTGCGGCGAGATCTCCATGCTGCGCAGCGTCTGATAGCGCCGTGTCGGGTTGGCGTGATGATCGCTGTGCCGCTGCAGGTGGTAGAGGAAGACGTTCGTCACCAGGTGGTCGCTGTTCCAGCTGTGTGCGGGGCTGCACCGCTCGTAGCGGCCGCTCGCCGTCCGTTGACGCAGCAATCCGTAGTGTTCGAGGTAGTTCACGACTTCCAGCAGACTGAAACCGAATACGGCCTGGATCACGAGATACGGTGCGATCCCGATTCCGAACGCTGCGACGAGCGCGGCGAACAGAACGACCGAGATCAGCCACGCGCTCAGCACCTCGTTGCGGAGCGTCCACGTGGGGCGGCCGAGGCGCGCGAGCCGGTCACGTTCGAGCCGCCAGGCAGAACGCAGACTCCCGACCACACTGCGCGGCAGAAATTCCCAGAAGCTCTCCCCGAACCGCGCAGAGGCCGGGTCTTCCGGTGTCGACACACGGACGTGGTGGCCACGGTTGTGTTCGACGTAGAAGTGGCCGTAGAAGGACTGGGCGAGCGCGATCCGCGACAGCCGTCGCTCGAGACGGACCGTCTTGTGCCCGAGCTCGTGCGCGGTGTTGATGCCGATGCCCGCCACGACGCCCACCGAGATCGCGAGCCCGACCTCGGAGACGACGCCGAGGCCTCCGTCGATGCCGAGCCACGACAGGTTGTCGGCGGACCACAGGTAACACGCCCACACCAGCGTCGCGAATTGGAACGGCAGGTAGAGATAGGTGCAGTACCGGTAGAACCGGTCGTTCTCGAGCGCGTCGACGATGTCGTCGGGCGGATTCTCACCGTCGGGACCGAAGAGAAGATCGAGAGCCGGGACGAGCACGAAGACGAGGATCGGCCCGATCCACCAGACAGCGGGGGTGACCGCGTCCAGGCCTAACCGATTGCCGCCCCACACCAACGCCGTGGCCATGAATACCGCGGTGGGTGGAACGAGACCGAGCAGCCACAGGTATCGCTTGCGGTCGTGCCATTGCGGTGCGGGTGGGTTGTGTACCCCTTCCGTGTGCGTGGCCATGCCCGAGTCCCCTTCGTCCCGCATGAATGATCTATGTCACTACACGGTGGACACTACGCCGCTACAAGTGCGCGGTCTAGACAAATTCGTATCTTTGTAAGAGGTCATAGGCGAACGGAAAGGGGCGCCCCATGGGAGCGCCCCGAATGCGAGCGATCTATACCGTCCGAACCTTCGCTGTCATGACATGACCTGTCCGTCCGCATCGTCCCCGAGCCGGGCCCGGAACACCTGCACATCCGCGTCTCCGGCACGAATCTCCAGCTTCGGGTCGGACGCGGGAAGCCACACCGAGCGACCCGGCCCCAGCTCGATGCTCTCGCCGCCGCATTCGACCGTCGCCGAACCGGACGTGCACAGCATGATCTGCGGCCCGCAAGGAGCCAGCGACACGGCGTCGCCGGCACCGAGTTCGAGCCGAGACAGAGCGAACTCCGGAGCCGGCGCGCGATACCGCCATTCATACGGACCCACCGGGTCCGCCTCGAGGATCGGGACACCGGGTGCACCGAAATCGAGCACCCTCAACAGCTCCGGCACATCGACATGCTTCGGAGTCAGGCCACCACGCAGGACATTGTCCGAGTTCGCCATGATCTCGATGCCCATCCCGTGCAGATAGGCGTGCAGGTTGCCCGCGTCGAGATACAGGCCCTGGCCCGGTTCCAGAGTGATCCGGTTCAGCAACAACGACCCGAGGACACCCGCGTCGCCGGGATAGATCTCGGCGAGCTGCAACGCGGTACGCACCTCGGCGACGAACTCTCGGGGAGTGTCGCCGCCGGTCGCGAGATACGTCACACACCCATCCAGGACACGGGGAACGAGCGCCGACAACGCTTGCGCCGGCAACGTGATCCAGGTGGTGAACAGGGCTCGAAGCCCGTCGGAATCCGGCTGACCCGCGAGCAGGCCCACATACGGCTCCAGCTCGGGCACGGACAGCGCCTCGAGAAGCTCGACGGTCCGCGCCGCATCGCGGAAGCCCGCGAGCGCCTCGAAACGTGTCAACGCGACGACCAGTTCGGGCTTGTGATTCGGGTCGCGGTAATTGCGCACCGGCGAGTCGAGCGGCACGCCCAACGCTTCCTCACGTGCGTATCCCTCGGCGGCCTGCGCGGCGCTGGGATGAGCCTGCAGCGACAGCGGTTCCTCCGCGGCGAGGAGCTTCAACAGGAACGGCAACCTCGGGCCGAATCGTTCGACGATCTCGTCGCCGAGCTGCGCGGGAGGATCCTCGTCGAGAAGCTCGAGCAGCGACATCGACCCCTGACCGTCATCTATCACCCGAGCCGGATCGGCCGGGTGCGCACCGAACCACAACTCGGCCTCCGGATGATCGGACGGCACGGTCCTGCCGCACAGTGCGGCAATAGCAGTGCGCGAACCCCAGGCATAGGAACGCACTGCACCTTCGAGACGGTGCACTATCGACCACCGGCCAGCCGCAGATAGGCCGCAGCCATTTCCAGTCGCACGGTCAGCACCGCCACCTGCTCGAGCGCAGGTGGCACCTCACGGGCTTCGAACTCCCCCACAACAGACACCAATTCCATATCCGGTAGAGCCGCGGCTCGACGTCGCGCGGCCGGTCGATCCTCGTCCGTACTGAGCACGAACACCCGCACGGGCGCGACCGGTGCGGGTCCGTCCAGTTCCTCGTCGTGAAAGAACGGGTCGTATGTGTCGGAGGCAGCGGTCGAGTCGAGCAGCCGATCACGCGCTACCAGAGCATCCGGTAGTGCCGCTGGTGCAGCGATCACACCGGCAATCTGCAACAACGAATCCGTGGAGTGCCGTGCCAACACAGCCGTCGCCGGTGAATCCCCCGCGATCACGACCCGCCGCGACAGCATCCGCGCGGCCAGCGCCTTCGCCGGGTTCTCGAAGACATCGTTCGACGGATGGTCGCGCGCTGCCTCGGCGTCGACCGAATCGGCGATCGACCCGAGATCGGGGAGTGTGCTGCCGAGACGGGAGGCCTCCAGCGACGTGAGCACTGTGCAGAACACGGCGAGATGCCGCGCGAATGCATAAGCGGCCGGGACGCGCACGCGCGGCGCGAGCAGCACCGCGCGGCCTGCGGCCACCGACCGGACCGGCCCTTCGTCGGGAGCGTCGACCACGACCTCCGCACTCCGCCGCAGCGCACCGTCGATGGACGCAACGAGTGTCGGATCGCCCGCATCGTCCCCCGCGACGACCACCACGTCCAGCGGTCCCACCCACGGGGGTGTGGTGGGAGCGGCCACGAGCGGCACTGCACAGCGATCCGAGAAGAGAGCGACCACGATCTCGGCCGCGCGTCCGGCGCGGACGTCACCGCCCACGAGGACGACGCTGCGCGGATGGATACCCTGCAGGCGGTCACGCAGGTGCTCGTCGGCGACAGAGACGCTCGCGCGAATCTGGGCGCCCCCGAGCGCAGCGCTACGCAGGATGCCGTCGACATCTGCCTCGATGAGTGCAGTCGCGTCATCGAAGTCGAACAGCGGCGAGGGAGCCGTCACGACCGTGCCCCCTTTCTCTCCTCGCAGACTCGGGTCGACCCGATGCAGCACACGCACCGGGCACTTCGATTATCACTGCCACGAATACTTCCGTCACGCACGCACGACAGCCAGGATCTCTTCGACCAGCGTGTCGACCTCCGCGCGCGTGGGCGCCTCCACATTCAGCCGCAGCAGCGGCTCCGTGTTGGACGCGCGCAGGTTGAACCACGTGTTGCCGGGAAGTTCGACGGTGACTCCATCGAGCCGGTCGACGGACAGAGTGCGGTCGGCGAACGCGGTGACCACGGCTTCGGTCCGTTCCGCCGCATCACCGACGGTGGAGTTGATCTCCCCCGATGCCTCGTACCGGTTGTACGACTCCATGAGATCGGACAGCGGGCCATCATGGGCGGCAAGCGCGGCCAGGACGTGCAGAGCTGCGAGCATGCCCGAGTCTGCGCCCCAGAAATCACGGAAGTAGTAGTGGGCGGAGTGCTCCCCGCCGAACACTGCACCGGTCTCGGCCATCTGCTGCTTGATGAACGAGTGCCCGACCCGGGTGCGCACGGGCTTCCCGCCGAGTTCGGTCACCATCTCGGGCACGATGCGTGACGTGATCAGGTTGTGGATGATCGTGGCGCCCGGCTCTTTGCCGAGTTCACGGGCCGCGACCAGTGCGGTCACGGCGGAAGGAGTCACGGGTTGACCGCGCTCGTCGACGACGAAGCAACGGTCCGCGTCGCCGTCGAAGGCGAGGCCGACATCGGCACCGGACTCGACGACGAGGCGCTGCAGATCCACGAGGTTCGCGGGGTCGAGCGGGTTGGCCTCGTGGTTGGGGAAGGACCCGTCGAGTTCGAAGTACAGCGGCACCAGATCGATCGGGAGCGGGCCGAACGTCGCGGGGACGGTGTGGCCGCCCATTCCGTTGCCTGCGTCGACCGCCACCTTCAGCGGGCGCAACTGCGACAGATCCACCAGCCCCCGTACGAACGACGCGTATTCCTCGAGTACGTCTTGTTCGCTGATCGTGCCGGGAGCACCGTCATAGCCGGGTACCCCTGCGGTCACCTCGTCGGCGATGGTTCCGAGCCCGGTCTCCTGACCGACCGGCTTCGCGCCCGCCCGGCACAGCTTGATGCCGTTGTACTCGGCCGGGTTGTGGCTCGCGGTGAACATCGCGCCGGGGGCATCGAGGATGCCGGAGGCAAAGTACAGCTGATCGGTGGACGCGAGCCCGATGAGCACCACGTCGAGTCCCTGCGCGACGACGCCGTCCGCAAAAGCGTTCACCAGCGCCGGGGACGATTCGCGCATGTCGTGGCCGATCACCACGCGGGTCGCGGCGCTGTCGTCTCGGACGAGACGTCCGAACGACGCACCGATCTCGCGGACGAACTGCTCGTCGATCTGCGTCCCCACTACGCCGCGAACGTCGTACGCCTTGATCACGGCTGCAACCGATTCGGCAGATCTCGCCACTGTTTCCGCTCCTGATCGTCGAATTGCACCGCGCCACCCTCGTGGCGCAGACCCGCGATCAGCCTAGTGCGACGGAGTCAGCTCGTGGGATCGGGCAACACCCGCAGGTGACCTCGGCGGCCGGTACGCGCAGTCGACGGAACCGCAGCACGCGGCGCGACCTCGGCCTCTGCCGGATCCGCTTCGAGTCGGTTGCGTTCGCCCATACCTGCCTCGCGCACCGCCTCGGCGAGTGCAGTGAGATCGTCCTCATCAGGGGTGGCGCTGTCGAATGCCCCCTCGTAGCGGACGAGTTCCCAGCCCTTCGGCGCCGTGATTCTCGAGCCGTGTGTATCGCACAGATCCCACGAGTGCGGCTCCGCGACCGTGGCCAAGGGCCCCACCACGGCGGTCGAGTCCGAATAGACGTAGGTCAGCGTCGCAGCAGCAGGGTTCTTGCACCCAGGCCGGCAGCATCGACGCAGTGATCTCACGCATCGGAGCGTAGCGTGTCGCCCGCCCCGGGACTATTCGGACACACCGGGGAACCTCCCGATGTTTTCCTCTGTCGTAATCTCCACTGCATGGCCCGAGCACGTCGTACAACCCCCGTGTCGTCCCGCGCGGTGACGCGACGCGGTCGCGGAATCCGCGGACCGCTGTTTCCCCACGAGCTGCCGGCATGGAAGTCGCGTGCCGAGAAATTCGACCTCCTCGTGCTCAGCGCGTTCGCACCGATCGACGCTCAGTGGCACGACCGCCTGACGAAACTCGACCTCGCGGTCGACGACGTTCCGAAGATTCGCGCACGCGACCCGGACTCGGTGAACTGGCCCGACGAGGTCGTCGCCGACGGCCCTGTCCCGCTGTCGCGACTGGTGCCCGCGGGCATCGACCGGCGCGGCGCTGCCACTCGCGCACGGATCGTCTTGTTCCGCCGGCCGCTCGAACTCCGCGCGGAGGATCCCGAGGACCTCACCGATCTCGTCCACGACGTCCTCGTCCATCAGGTCGCGACCTACCTCGGCATCGAACCGGAGGTGGTCGATCCGGGACTCGGTGATCTCGGCGACGAGGACTGAGGCCGGCACGAGACACACATGACGAAGGCCGGGCACTCGGTTGCCCGAATACCCGGCCCTCGTCATGCATCGCGTCCGGACACGAATGGATCAGGCCCGTACTCCCCGTACCGGACCGGACCCGCCCGTCAGACGATGCCGCGCTTGAGGCGCCGCCGTTCCCTTTCTGACAGCCCACCCCAGATTCCGAAACGTTCGTCGTGAGCAAGGGCATATTCGAGACACTCGTCACGAACTTCACAGCCCAGGCAGATGCGCTTCGCTTCCCGCGTCGAACCGCCCTTTTCGGGGAAGAACGCCTCCGGGTCGGTCTGTGCGCACAGCGCGCGTTCCTGCCACTGCTCTTCGATATCCGTGGGATCACCGAATCCTGTAATCAATTGCAGAATCGGTGTGCCACTGTCGGACTCGTCGCAGATACTCTCGACTGCAGTATCGATCCGAGAGATCTCGAAAACTTCGCGCTCGTCGGCCATCCTCCGCCTCCTCACCTGCAGCGCCGCAACTTTCGCGGATCGGGATCTTTCTGCCACCCCCCGAATCTTGCTCGAATGCGACGTCGTCGCAATCGATCCCGATCCGGAAACCCGGAATGACACATATGTGATTAGACACGCCCGGCGTGTCGCGGTCAAGCGGAACGGATTTTCTCGCTTACGATCTACGACTTTGCAATTTCTTGGTTTGAGACGGCGCTCGACCGGGTACCACGCGCACCGCATAGGCTGGCCCCGTGAATGTGACTGTATTGGTCGGAGGTGTCGGCGGTGCCCGTTTCCTCACAGGATTGCGAGAACTCCTCGGCATCGCACCGGGCTCCGACATCGATCCCGACGCACCGCATCGGATCACCGCCATCGTCAATGTCGGCGACGACGTGTGGATGCACGGTCTGAGGATCTGCCCCGATCTCGACACATGCATGTACACCCTCGGCGACGGAATCGACACCGAGCGCGGATGGGGCCGCAAGGCCGAAACCTGGAACGCCAAGGAAGAACTCGCGGCATACGGCGCAGACCCCGACTGGTTCGGCCTCGGCGACCGCGACATCGCCACCCATCTGATCCGGACGAGGATGCTGCGCACAGGATATCCGCTCTCCGCGGTCACCGAAGCGCTGTGCACACGGTGGAAGCCCGGTGTGACGTTGCTCCCGGTTTCCGACGAGCGCAGCGAGACCCATGTCGTGATCACCGATCCGGCCGACGGCGAGCAGCGCGCAATCCACTTCGAGGAATGGTGGGTGCGTCACCGCGCACAGGTACCCACCCACAGCTTCGCCCACATCGGTGCCGACGAAGCGACACCCGCACCCGGCGTCCTCGAAGCCATCGAGTCCGCCGACGTGATAGTTCTCGCACCGTCGAACCCGGTCGTCAGTGTCGGCGCGATTCTCGCAGTGCCGGGAATACGTGGCGCGCTGCGCACGACGAAAGCCAAGGTCATCGGCCTCTCGCCCGTCGTCGGCGGTAAACCGCTGCGTGGCATGGCCGACGCGTGCCTCGACGTGATCGGAGTCGACACCACCGCAGAGGCCGTGGGCAGGCACTACGGAGCGCGCAGCGGTACCGGAATCCTCGATGGCTGGCTCGTACATTCGACCGACGACGCCGATGTTCCCGGCGTCGAGGTACGCAGCGTGCCACTGCTCATGACCGATGTCGATGCGACCGCCGAAATGGCGCGTGCCGCACTGGAACTCGCTGGAGTGCAATTGTGATGCCCGCCGATGCCGCGACCGATGCCCAAGTGCACGACCACGCACCTGGCGGCCCGATCGAGATCCGGCCGGTCACCGGACTACCGGAGTTCCGGCCCGGAGACGACCTCGCGGCCGCGCTCGTTGCTGCCGCGCCGTGGCTCGCCGACGGCGACATCCTGGTGGTCACCAGCAAGATCCTGTCGAAGACCGAGGGCCGCATCGTCGCCTCACCCACCGACGCCGACGCGCGCGACGCCCTGCGGCGGCGCCTCGTCACGCAGGAAGCGGTACGGGTGCTCGCCCAGAAAGGCCGCACCCTGATCACCGAGAACAAACTGGGTATCGTGCAGGCCGCATCGGGTATCGACGGCTCCAACGTCGACGGCGCGGAACTCGCACTGTTGCCCGAGAATCCCGATGCCAGCGCCGCCGCACTGCGCACCCGGATCTCGGAACTGCTCGGCGTCACCGTCGGGGTCGTGGTCACCGACACCATGGGCCGTGCGTGGCGGGTCGGCCAGACCGACGCTGCAATCGGATCGGCCGGACTGCCGGTCCTCCACGGCTACGAGGGTTCCCGCGACTCCCAGGGCAACGAACTCATGGTCACCTCCGTCGCCCTCGCCGACGAGATCGCGGCCGCGGGAGATCTCGTCAAGGGCAAACTCGGCGGAGTCCCGGTCGCGGTGGTCCGCGGCCTCGACCTTCCCGACGACGGATCCACCGCACGCGCACTCGTGCGCGGGGGCGAGGACGATCTGTTCTGGCTCGGCACCGCCGAAGCGCTGGAACGGGGTCGACGCGAAGCACTGCTGTTGCGCCGCTCGGTACGCGAGTTCTCTGCCGATCCCGTCGATCCCGAAGACCTGCGCGACGCGGTCGCCGAGGCCCTCACCGCGCCCGCGCCACACCACACCCGTCCGGTCAGGTTCGTGTGGGTACGTACCGAACAGGTGAGGGGACGTCTCCTCGACCGGATGCGCGACCGCTGGGCCGACGACCTCGCGGGCGACGGACTCGACCCTGTCGCCGTCGAACGTCGGCTCGCGCGCGGATCGATCCTCTACGACGCACCCGAGGTACTGGTGCCGTTCTGGGTTCCCGACGGTGCGCACGAGTATCCGGATGCGCGGCGCACCGCCGCCGAAGCCACGATGTTCACCGTCGCCGCCGGCGCAGCCGTGCAGGGCCTCCTCGTCGCACTCGCGACACGCGGCCTGGGTAGTTGCTGGATCGGTTCCACCATCTTCGCCCCCGACGTCGTACGTGAGGAACTCGACCTTCCCGCCGACTGGTCGCCTCTCGGCGCGATCGCGGTGGGGTATCCGAAGGACGATCCGCAGCCTCGCGAGGCCGCAGATCCGGGCGACGCCCTGCGGGAGCTGTAGTCGTGTCGGCCGGTTCCCTGCACGCGTCCGCACTCGAGCGCCTCACCGCATGGCGCACCGATTCGGCGGACGCGGAATCGTTGCGGCACACGATGCTCGCGTTCCTCGATTCGGCGCCGGGCGGCTGCCTGCGTTCACACGCTCCCGGGCACATCACCGCGTCGTCCCTCGTGCTCGACGCCGATCACCGCCATGTGCTGCTCACACTGCATCCTCGGGTCGGCAGATGGATCCAGCTCGGCGGGCACTGCGAGGAGAACGACGAGACCGTCGTCGACGCCGCCCTCCGCGAGGCCACCGAAGAGTCGGGCATCGACGAACTCAGGATCGACCCGAATGTGCTCTCGGCACATACTCACCCGATCACGTGCTCGCTCGGCGTGCCCACACGGCACCTCGACCTGAGGTTTCTCGTGACCGCGCCAGTGGGTGCGGTGCCGGTTCGCAGCGCCGAGTCGACCGACCTGCAGTGGTGGCCGATCGACGCATTGCCTGCCGACGCCGAACACGAGACGATCGAGCACCTCGTACGCCTCGCCGCTGCCCGGCGCTGATTCGCGCGACTGGGAGGCGCGCTACAGTTCGACCGGTGCCGGAATCGGACGTCTCGGGGCGATCCCGTCGCCCGAAGATTCGCGGCGGACCCGTCGCCCGACCCAGGGCACGAGGAACTCCCGCGCCCACTTGGCATCGGCCCGCCGCTGTTCCGGGCGAGCAACTGCCGGTGCCGGTCCGAGGTCCACGGGCTCGATCTCGTGCTCGGCTCCCAGCGTGTCCAGCACCCGGATCGCCATGTTGCGATGACCTTCCGGCGACATGTGCAGCCGATCGAAATCCCACATCCGGTAATCCTGATACTCCGCGAATCGCCAGTAGTCGACGAGCGTCGCACCGTGCCGGTCGGCGACCGCGCGGACGAGTTCGTTGTAGATCGCGACACGTCCCCGCAGATGCCGGAACACCGGGGCCCAGCCGACGTCGTACGCCGTCCACATCAGTACCCGGGCGCCGGTGCCGGTGAGTGCGGCGATCGCCTCCTCGTACTGCGCGACGAGCGCATCGAGATTCAGACCGGGTCGCATGATGTCGTTGCCACCGGCGTAGATGGTCACGAGATCGGGTTCGAGGGCGACTGCAACATCGACCTGTTCGTCGAGGATCTGCCGGAGCACCCGCCCACGGATCGCGAGATTGGCATAGCCGAATCCCTCGTGGCTCCTGCCGAGCTGCTCGGCGACGCGGTCGGCCCATCCCCGCACCCCGTTCGGACGGGACGGATCGAGATCGCCCACACCCTCGGTGAACGAATCCCCCAGCGCTACATACCTATCGAACTTCATGTCGACTTCCGTTCAGACATCGGTGCTGAACCGGATGCCTCCATCCGGGATCCGGACGCCGGGCCACACCCGCGCACCACGCAACAGTTCGCAGCGCGCACCGATGTCGGCGCCGTCGCCGATCACACCGTCGCGGATCAACGCGCGCGGACCCACCCGTACACCGAAACCGACGATAGTCCGCTCGATGACCGCACCGGCCTCGACCCTCGCACCGTCGAAGATCACCGCGCCGTCGAGGCGGGCCCCCGCACCGATCTCGGCGCCACGACCGACCACCGTGCCACCGATCAGCAGCGCACCCGGCGCCACCGACGCACCGGGGTGCACCAGCGACTCGCCACGCTGCCCGTACAGCGCCGGCGACGGAGCGATCCCACGTACCAGATCCGCCGAACCACGCACGAAGTCCTCGGGGGTGCCCATATCGCGCCAGTACGCAGCGTCGACGTGGCCGAAGAGCTTCTTACCCTCCGTCAACAGCGCGGGGAACACCTCACGCTCGACCGACACCGGACGGCCCTCCGGGATCGACTCGATGATCTCCCGGCGGAACACGTAGCAGCCCGCATTGATCTGGTCGGTCGGAGGATCCTGTGTCTTCTCGAGGAAGGCCGTCACCCGACCGTCGGCGTCTGTCGGCACGCAACCGAACGCGCGGGGATCACCGACCCGAACCAGGTGCAACGTCACGTCGGCCTCGGTGCGGACATGCGTGTCGAGCACGGCGCCGAGATCTGTACCACCGAGCACGTCACCGTTGAACACCATGATGTTTTCGGCACGAAGCTTCGGGAGCACATTGCGGATACCACCACCGGTCCCGAGGGGCTCGGTCTCGGTGACGTACTCGATCTCGAGTCCGAGATCGGATCCGTCCGCGAAGTGCTCCTCGAAGACCTCCGCCTTGAACGACGTTCCGAGCACCACGTGCTTGATGCCCGCCTCGCGAATACGCGCGAGCAGGTGTGTCAGGAACGGCAGACCCGCGGTCGGCAGCATCGGCTTCGGCGCCGACAGCGTCAACGGTCGCAGCCTCGTCCCCTGCCCGCCCACCAGAATCACCGCGTCGGTATGCGGTGCGGCAGCACTCGTCATGATTTCCCCTGTTTCTCGTCGAGATCGATCCCCTCGCGGCCGACCTTGCCTGCATCACGCTCACGTACGGCCGAAGCGACCGCCACCTTCGATCGCACCGCGAGGCCACCGCGCAATGCCCAGCGCAACGGGGCCTGCCACGGATGCGGGTGCCGATCGGCCTGGAACCGGTACGCACTCTCATGGTGCGCCGGAAGCATCAGTTCCGGGTGACGTCCCGCAGCGTGACCTTTGGCGTGCGTGACCTCGGAGGACGGGACGAAGACGTTGTGCCACCCGGCGCGCCCGAGTCGATCACCGAGGTCCACGTCCTCCATGTACATGAAGTACCGGGAATCGAAACCGTCGACGGTGTCGAAGGCTGCACGGCGAAGAAGCAGGCAGGACCCGGAGAGCCATCCGACGGGCCGTTCGCTGATCGCCTCGTTCTCCTGACGGTAACGCTGTGTCCACGGGTTCGTGGGCCACACCGTGCCGAGCAGTGCGTGCCCGGCGCCGGAGGACAACGTCGGCACAGTGCGCGCGGACGGATAGATACTTCCGTCCGGTTCGCGGATCAAGGGGCCCAGAGACCCAGCGCGCGGCCACCGCTGCGCCGCGGCCAGAAGGGTGTCCAGTGAGCCGGGACTCCACCGGACATCGGGGTTGGCGACCACCACGAACTCTGCCGACTCACCGATCTCGGCAACCGCACGGTTGACCGCGCCGCCGTAACCGATGTTGCCGCCGGTATGCAGCAAGGTCACATTCGAATGTGCCTGCGCTGCCGCTTCCGGCGTCCCGTCGGTCGAGCCGTTGTCGGCCATGATCACCCGAGTAGGCAGCGACGTCGCGGTCGCGAGCGAAGTCAGAAAGTTCTCGAGGTGCTCGCCGGGCGAGTAGGTCACCGTCACCACGGCCAGCGTCGAATCCACGCGCGCCACCATAGCGGCCGCGGCCGTGTGCGACGAGTCACAGGCAGAGTTCGTCGGATTCACGCGGGTGAATCCAGCGCACTGAGCGCCGCGTCCAACGCGTCCTTCCACGGCCGGAGTGGAGTGAGGCCCGCCACCGACCAGGCCCGCCCGTCCAGCACCGAGTACGCGGGACGCGGGGCCGGTCGCACGAACTCGTCGCTCGTGCAGGGCCGGACCCGTTCCGGATCGGCGCCGACACCGGCGAAGACAGCGCGCGCCAAGTCGTACCACGTGGTCTCCCCCGCATTGGTCGCATGCAGGATCCCGCCCGGGACCGGATCGGTGTCGGTGCGCTCTGCGAGTTCGAGCAGGCCCGCAGCGAGGTCACGCGCATAGGTGGGAGAGCCGACCTGGTCGTCGACGACGCGCACAGTGTCGCGTTCACGCTCGAGGCGTCGCATCGTCGCGACGAAATCGTTTCCGTCACCGGTGTAGACCCACGCGGTCCGCACGACGTGCGCGGACGGCAGGGCCGCGAGGACAGCCTGTTCGCCGAGTAGTTTCGTCCGTCCGTATGCGCTACGGGGGTCGGTGCGCGCATCGGTCGGGTACGGCTGTGAAGCATCCCCGGCGAACACGTAGTCGGTGGACACGTGGATCAGGTGTGCACCGGTGTCGGCGCACACCCGGGCGAGGACGGCCGGGCCGTGCCCATTGACGGCTGCGGCTGCATCCTCGTCGGCCTCCGCCGCATCGACCGCCGTGTACGCGGCACAGTTGATCACGACCGAGCCTGGCTCGACAGCGGCAGACACCGATGCGGCGTCGGTGATGTCGATCTCGGCGGAGCCCGCGCCACGAATCGGGATTCCGGAGGAGGTCGCGAGGTCGAGCACATGACGGCCGAGCTGGCCGTGGGCCCCGGTCACGAGAACGTTACGCACCTGGCCGAGTCTGGCACGCCGGTGTCGAACACGCCCGTCGGGGAATTCCACCAGTAACCTTCATCGAGTACCCGGACGACAGCCGAAGGAGGACCGCAGGTGCCGTCAGAGCCGCCCCGCCGCAGGACCAGGGCGCGCCCCAGCACGGGTGAGCGGCGTAGGACGCGTCCGACGCGCTCGTCGTCCCGGCCCGTAGGTGAGCAACGCAGCTCCCGGCGCAGCGCCGGTGAACGTGCGATGCCCCAGTCCACGCTCGGGGTGTCGCGGGTGTTCACGGGCCGGCCGCGCCAGTTCGCGGCCGCGATCGCCGCCGGACTCGTGTTGATCGCCACCGGGGTCGGCTGGCGTACCTATGATTCGTTCGCATCGTCGCTCGCATCGGTGGAAGGCCTGAACCTCGGAAACGGCGCGGACGGCGCCCTCGACATTCTCCTGGTGGGTACCGACAGTCGCACCGACGCGCACGGCAACCCCCTGTCGCAGCGCGAGCTCGACGCATTGCGCGCCGGCGATGAAGTAGCCAACAACACGGACACCATCATTTTGGTCCGGGTACCGAACGATGGAAGCTCGGCCACAGCCATCTCCATCCCTCGCGACACGTATGTCGAGGTGCCGGACATCGGGATGTCCAAGATCAACGCCGCGTACGGCGCCACGAAGGAACTCGCGCGGCTCGACGCCGCCGAATCCGGCGCCGATGCGGCCGAGGCGGAGAAGTCCTCCACGAAAGCCGGCCGGGAAGCGCTCATCGAATCGGTCGCGGACCTGACCGGTGTGACTGTGGACCACTACGCCGAAGTAGGGCTCCTCGGATTCGTCCTGCTCACCGACGCGGTCGGCGGTGTCGACGTGTGCCTCAACGCCGCGGTCGACGAACCGCTCTCGGGTGCCAATTTCCGGGCAGGAGAACAGACCTTGCAGGGATCCGACGCGTTGAGCTTCGTCCGCCAGCGCCACGACCTGCCGCGCGGAGATCTGGATCGGATCGTGCGTCAACAGGTGTTCATGGCCTCGCTCGTGCAGAAGGTTCTCAGCGCGAAGACCTTGAGCAATCCGTCGAAGGTCGCGCAGCTCACCGCCGCAGTGCAGCGCTCGGTGGCGCTCGACTCCGATTGGGACATCGTGCAGCTCGCCACCCAGATGCAGGGCCTCGCGGGCGGATCCGTGCAGTTCTCGACGATTCCGGTGCAGGACATCAACGCAATGACCGACTACGGCGAGTCCGTCGTCCAGGTCGATCCCGACGAGGTACGTGAGCAGGTCGCCGGTCTGGTGAATGAGGAGGCCCGTCAGGAGGGGTCCGAGACCACCACCAGCGACACACCGGCCCCCGATATCGACCCGTCGACCGTCACCGTGAACGTCTCCAATGCCGGCAGCGTGTCAGGGCTGGCCTCCGCGGTATCGCTGGCAATGAGTTCCGAAGGCTACGTCGAGGGCGAGATCGGCAACTACTCCGGCGGCACGACGTCGTCGACGACCCTGTACACCGCCGACGCCGACTCCGACGAAGCACTCTCCGTTGCCGCAGTACTCGGAGACGTCGATATCGAATCCGACCCGAGTCTGCCTGCCGGCACCGTCGAGGTAGTGCTCGCCGACGACTACACCGGTCCGGGTTCATCGTCCTACTCCGGATCGAGCTCATCATCCGCGTCGGGCACGACCGCACAATCCGGCGTGACACCGGCGGGTGAGTCGGCGACGCCTGCTCCTGCCGCGCCGCCCATCGACGCCGGGTCCGATGGTCCGCGCTGCGTCAATTGATCCATCCCGATACGACTCCCCAGAACGAGGTTTCCGTGACCACCTTGACCGCCGCCCTGCTCGACCCGATCCTCGCGTCCGATCCCGCCGGGCCGCGCATCACGTGGTACGACGACGCGACCGGCGCACGGATCGAACTGTCTGCGATCACGCTCGCGAACTGGGCAGCCAAGACCGCCAACATGATCCGTGACGAGTTCGGAATTCTGCCCGGCGGCCGGGTGTCGGTGCTGCTACCCGCGCATTGGCAGAGCGCTGCGGTCCTGCTCGGCGCGTGGTGGGCGGGTGCGGAGGTCGTCCTCGACGCCGACCCCGACGCGGAGCTCGCGCTCGTCACCCCGGACCGACTCGACGAGGTCGACGATGTCGCCGAGGTGGCGGCGCTGTCACTGGACGCATTCGGACGCCCCGTTCCCGACCTGCCCCCGGGTGTCACCGATTACGCCTCCAATGTGCGGCTGCACGGCGACCAGTTCCGTCCGTCCGGTGCCGGCGACGCCGCGCTCGACGGTCGCACGGTCGCCGATCTCGTTGCGGCAGCACAGGAGTCTGCGTCACGATCCGGGATCACCGGCACCGACCGTGTGTTGTCGAGTCGCGACTGGACCACCGTCGACGAACTCGTCGACGGGTTGATCTCGGTGCTCTCCGTCGGAGCTTCCCTGGTCCAGGTCAGCAATCCCGACCCTGCCGCGATCGGCCGTCGCGTCGAGAGCGAGAAGATCACCGCACGATTGGACGCATGACGCACATCCTCGTGCCGCACCATGAATGTGAGGCCGGCCCCGTGCGGTAGTCTCCTCGCCGGAGAAGACACGTAGGGGGATTCGTGCCGGGGGGCTCACCATCAGAAGAACTGTTCATCGACATCGTGGCCGTTGCCATGCTCGCGTCGACGCTCGACACGGCATCGGACGACATGTCGGCGGCGGTCGATGTCCTCGGATCGATCAGCGGTCAGGACCTCGGCTGCGCCGAATTGGATCGCGCTGCAGCCGATTTCCGTGACCGCTGGCAGGACGGCATCCGCAAGATCGCGTCGGCCACAGACGGCCTCGCGGTCGCACTGACAGAGACGTGCGATGCCTACAGCGCTCAGGTTCATGCCACCGCTGCAGCATTGGGCGCGGTCGGTTCGGCACTGCCAGACGGGGGCGACTCCGCCGGGAATGCCGCACCTCCACCCGCCCGGCCCCCTGTCATACTGCTGGGAGACTTCTGATGTCGGCACCCGGCACGTCGGGCGATTCGAATGCCGCGCTGTTCCCGAACCTCGGCTTCGACCCTGCCCCGGGCAATCCGGCCACGGTCGGTTCGGTCGCTATCCAACTGCGCACCACCGCACGCACGCTCGACGAGGCGCACCGAGCACTGGCCCGGATGGGGCACAGCGACGGCATCTGGCGGTCGACCGCTGCGACAGCATTCCGCGCTCGAAGCGCCGAACTTCCACCGATACTCGACACCGCCGGTTCCTCACTCCAGCAGGCCGGTCGGGCGCTCGAGGCATGGAGCGACGACCTTGTCTCGCTGCAGAAAAAGGCAGTGAGCCTCGAAGAGCTTGCTCGGGTCGCACGCAGCAATGTTGCTGCGGCGGAATCCAATCCTGCGCTGCAGGAACGCCATCGCACGTACTCCGATCCCGACCGGCTGGCAGCTGCACAGGGCCGGCTCGACAGTGCCGTCGCGGAGTTGGACCGCGCCCGCACCACACTCGACGACATCATCGCGCGCGCCGAATCGCTCCGAACGCAACATCGCGGACTCGTGGACGAGACCACACGTGTCCTCCGTAAGGCCGCCGAACAGGCACCCGACGAAGGACTCTTCGAACGGCTCGGGCGTCGCCTCGACGACTTCCTCGACGACGTCGGCGAGCTGTTCGAGGACATCTGGGATTACGTGCAGGACAATGCCGATCTCATCAACGAGTTGTCGAACACCCTCGCTACTTTGAGTTCTGTCCTCGGAGCTGCGGCAGCGGTCACGTTCTACTTTCCCGCCATCAGCGGACCGCTCGGAACGGCGGCTCTCGGATTGGGCGTCGCTGCGCTCGCTGGGCACGCACTCGCGAAGGCAGCCGGAGCCGAAGTGACCGCAACAACATTCGTGGTCGATATCGTCGGGGTCGCCACAGGCGGGATCGGCAAGGTTGCTTCGACGCTGGGAGACGGCGCCGGGATGGTCGTCAAAGGCGCCGACAGCATCGGGGACGCCCAGGGCGCTGCTGCTGCAGCCGTCCGGCAAGCGCAGCTTGAAGTGGTCGACAAAGCGGCAGGCAGGACCGGCGCGGGTACCGCACTTACCGTCCCGATTGCTGCACAGCTGACCGGCGCTGAAGGGGTGACCAACATCTTTCAGGACGTCAACAAGTACGTACTCCCTGATACGCCTTCCGAACAATTGAGCACTCTCATTCTCGGTCCGATATCCGGTTCAGTCTTCAACACTCTTGTCCGGGAGTCGTCGTGAGACTGCAACTAGATCTCCCGTCAGGGCTCTCTCTCATTCCGCTCCAAAGGGATATTCCGCTGAGGACAGCCGCAGCCGAGGCTCTTGTCGCCTCAGCCACTACACAAGACTCGAAGGCCGACGTCTCCAGTGTTCTCGCAACAAGCGAACTCCTGTCGCATTGCGACCTGGTGCTGGCCGGCGCCCTCGCCCTGCCTGATTCCGAGCCGAGCGAGTTCGCCGCTGTGACGCTGGCCGTTCGGCGCCTTCCTGACGGACGCGGCCCCTTCGATCGACCCGAAGCACGGGATGAACTCGCACGAGCATTGGCGGACACACTGGCTCGGGCCAACCCTGCCGCGGTGGTTCAATACCGCCGACTCGGATGCGGACCGGTCGTCCTCGCGCTGAGGGCATCCCTGTTCGATCTGCCGGGGGACATGACGGTCACCGGCAAAGCGGTCCTGATCACTTCCGATTCGTTCCAAGCACTCATTCCGCTGCCTGGAGGTGCCGAGATGGCTGTGCTCGATCTCAGTAGTTCATCGCGCGAACTGTGGCCCCGGTTCGTGGACATCGCACTGACGATGGTCGACAGCATCCGCATCGGATCCTCCGACGATGCCCACTCCGACCGAGCCGAGAGGTGAGCGTTGCATCTGCCGACACCATTGACCGCTATAGTCGCATCAGCCGATACCGGCGCTTACACCGCCAGCTGGTGGGCAAGCGTGGCGCTGCTCGTGGCCTTTCTGTATTACGTTGCCGTCTACGATTATCGAGTCGGTCACCGCTGGAAGGTACGAAGAGGTATCAAAAAAGCACCTGCTATCGACATTCAAGAAACACAGATCCGCGCAATTTTCGACGGCAGCCCCGTTGCCACGATCGACCCCAGAGAATTTACGGTCACAGTGGCTCGCATGAACGGTATCGCCAACACCTATGGCTACCACTACATAGGAGAACACGGCCATGCCTATGGCAGCACTCGAATCGCGTTCCAGTTCCTACCCTGCCGCCCCCCTCCGCGGATCCCTATCGTTTCGATTCGTTGGCGACCGTCCCCCCTTCCCCAGGTTCCGACCGCGACGCACCCCCAGCACTTTCCCACCGGCACGCAGCACGCCGGTTACCCACAGGGGTTTTCAGCGCATAACGGAATTCGGGCCGCACCCAGCTCGCCGCGCCCGGATCTATACAGAGCGACCAGGTACTTTTTCGACGGCCGCGACCTCGTACGCGTACGGGGCCCCTTGGAGGATCCGGTATACCTCGCCGACATTGCACACGAGCGCGGATATGCCTTCGCATGGTCGTATATGCCCAGAATCCGATCGTCGAAAAACGCACCGTGCTTCTGCTTTCGCCGCCTCTACCCCGCCGAATGACGCGCTCGTTTCGGGGCCGCCCCAACCTCGAGGTGAGCTACTCATACTGTCGAGACCCACTCGCCGTGACGGACTCACTCAGCTCCAAGAAGACGGTCGCAGAGAACGGGCCGCGGCCGACGAACTCGTCGTATCGACCACCACCAGACTCCTCCGACGACACCCACTTCCGCTGAGACGTCAAGAACGCACCGGACATCGACATACAGGAAACACAGATCCGCACGCTCTTTGACGGTCGTCCGCTCGTCACTCTCGATCCGCGCGAGTTCACCCTCACAGTGGCCCGAATCAATGGCATTGCAAACGAGTTCGGGTATCACTACGTCAATGAATGCGGAAACAGATTCGGGAGCATACGAGTGGATTTCCACCGCCTTCCTGAACCTCCACCACCCCGCATACCGCATCTGCCCCGGTGCTGGGCGCAAGGACGCGCCTTGGGATCCACTGGGACGAACACCTCCGTATATCTACCACCAGAGCAAGCCGATATTCTCCGCACGCATTGGGATCCCGTCTCGCTGATGCGGTGGAGGCCGGCGAGTATGACGTGCTCGACAACTCGGTTGAGGTGCGTCCGGACTATCGCCCCGGCCGGCCCCGCAGCGGGAATGCTGCCGAAGAAACCCGGCCCCTTGCCGTTCGACTCACCGAGGCCGATCGGCGTCGGTTGGCGGAGTACGCCGAACGGACTGGTCGGCCGATGAGTGCTGTCATTCGAGCTGCGATCGACGAGTACCTGAGCAGGCATCCAGCCGCGTGAATTGAAGCGTCGGATTCAATTCGCAAACGTAGCGTCTTCAGGTGCGGTAGCCGCCGTCCTCGAGCCCCGCTTCGATTTCGAACTTGTTGCGCGAACCGGGGTTGTGTACTTCCTCCCACAGATAGCGCACCGCGAAACCGAGTCCGTGACGTGCCCACTGATCGGCGTGGACGGCCTCGTGGCGAAGCAGCCGACGCGAGGGCATCGTGCGGGTGAGGAACACTCCCCCGATGGTGGTGCCGCCGCGCGCGAATCCGCCACGCATACCGGTACTCACGTAGAGACCGAACTCGTCGTCGAACGTCACCGCACCGCCCCAGAGACGTGCCCAGGTCAGGGCGAGGGCAGTCGGGATACGAGCGGAGGGGACTCCCCGCGACGCTCGCGTCATACGGTGTGGACTGCGGCCTGTTCTCGACACGCCTCGAGCCTAGCGACGACAGTGGGCGGCCTCCCACGAGGACCGCCCACCTCGACACTTTCCCCCACTTGTCCGAGTTTCCGTTGCCTCACGACCTACGGCAACCCATGCAACGGGAGGAAAGTGTCGTGCGGTGGGCGACCTTCATACGACGACCGCCCACCGCGACACGTTTCAGACCCGGACAGGGACCGCTTCGTCGACCTTGTCGAGTTGCTTCCGCTTGGCAACCGGAATCGTCAGTGTGATCACGGCGGCGATCACGGCGACACCGCATCCGATGAGCAGACCGGTCTGGAATCCCGATTCGGTCGGGATGCTGTAGTCACCCGACTGGACGCTCATCTGAGCGAGCACGAGACCGACGACGGCGGCCGAGATCGAGGTGCCCATTGCCCGCATCAGGGAGTTGACGCTGTTGGCCGATGCCGTCTCGGTCTGCGGCACCGCCGCCATGATCAGCGCAGGCATTGCACCGTAGGCGAATCCGACGCCGGTACTGCAGATCGCTACAACGATCATCAGACCCCATGTCGACCCCATGAGCAGGAGGGACGAGCCATACGCGATCGCAATGATCACGCAACCCACGAACAAGGAGACCTTCGGTCCACGTGCCGACGACAGTCGGCCCGCGATCGGCGAGACCGCCATCATCATCAATCCGCCCGGCGCCATCCACAGGCCCATCTCCAGCATCGACTGGCCGAGGCCGTATCCGGTTTCAGTGGGCAGCTGGAGCAACTGAGGGATGATCAGCGACTGCGCATACATTCCGAACCCCACGACAAGTGATGCCGCATTGGTCAGCAGCACCGCGGGCCGGGCCGCGATCCTCAGGTCGACGAGCGGGTCGGTGCGGCGCAGTTCCCACCAGCCCCAAGCCACCAGAACGATCGCCGCGAGCGCGAACAGTTCGAGCGTCGTCGCACTCCCCCATCCCCAGTCGGCCCCCTTCGATACCGCAAGCAGCAGCGATGTCAGTGCGATGCCCAGACCGATGGCGCCCACCATGTCGAAGCGTCCGGGATTCGCCTTGCGCGAACCATCGGGCACCACGTTCCACAGCAGGACGAACACCACGGCGCTCAGGACTGCCGTCGCCCAGAACAGCACACGCCAGCTCGTGTTCTCGGCGACGGCGGCGGCGATGGGGAGGCCGAGGGCGCCACCGATACCCATCGATGCGCTCATCAACGCGATCGACGAGTGAAGACGTTCCGGCGGGAGGGCGTCACGCAGCAGGCTGATACCCAGCGGAATCAAGCCGACGCCCAGTCCCTGCAAGCCGCGACCGAGGAGCATCGGCAGCAGTGACGACGACAATGCACACACCACGGCACCGAGAATCAGCGGAACCGTGCAGATCAACAGCATCCGACGCTTGCCGTAGGTGTCACCGAGGCGGCCGATGACCGGTGTCGCCACTGCGCCTGCGAGAAGGGTGACGGTGATCACCCACGATGCGTTGGACGCTGTCGTGTCCAGCATGGCGGGTAGTTGACCGATGAGGGGAACCACGAGCGTCTGGGTGAGGGCGCCGACGATTCCGGTGAACGCGAGCACCCCCACCAACAGTGAGGGACGCACTTCCGGCGTCGCGACAGAACCTTGCATGGAACGAACTCCGTCTTCGAGTAAAGAAAAACCCAAGCTAGCGGGTAATATGTATTGAGCACATGGTATGCATGATGCATATTCGTGGGTCAACACCGAGTTCGCCCATACTGGGAAAACGCGACCTAGGAGTGATGAGACACACAGATGGACAAGCCGACGCACCTGATCGAGTTCGAAATGATGCTCATCGGGCGGCATCTCAACTTCTTCGGCCCCCGCCGGCGAGATGCCGGACGTCTGGACCGTAGTGCGTACACCATGCTCAGTCGCCTCTCCGCCCAGGGACCGATGAGCATCGGCCAGCTGAGCGACGCATTCGGACTCGATTCATCCACGGTCAATCGCCAGACCTCGGCACTGTTGAAGACGGGGTTGGCCGAGCGCATCCCCGACCCTGACGGGGGTATCGCACGCAAGTTCCAGATCACCGAGAATGGCGCCCGTCGCCTGGACCACGAACGCGCCCGAGCGATCGAGTCGCTCGAGCGCGTTCTGGTCGATTGGGACGCCGACGACGTGGTCCAGTTCGCGCGCTATCTCGAACGGTTCAACACCGACATCGAGCGCTTGTCCGGCTCACCGTGGAGCCGGCGCGCCGATCTCGGGCAGCACGAAGCGCCGTAACTTCAACCGGCCAGCGCGGCGACGGGCGACACGTGACCACGACTCCACCGTTGCCACCGCTCGAGGATCGGGGTGGTCTGCACGGATCGCACCCGTCAGCCGAGCAGCTTCTGTCGCAATGCCTCGTCCTTGTCGAGCACCATGCTCTCGAGTCCGGCCTGGAACCGTTCCATCTGCTCACGCAGCGCGGGGTCGGATACTCCGAGGATGCGGGCGGCGAGCAGGCCTGCATTGCGGGCACCTCCGATCGACACCGTTGCGACGGGAACGCCCGCAGGCATCTGCACGATCGACAGCAGCGAATCCATTCCGTCGAGGTACTTCAATGGAACGGGCACACCGATCACGGGCAGTGGGGTCGCCGATGCCATCATCCCCGGCAGGTGTGCGGCACCGCCTGCTCCGGCGATGATGACCCGGATTCCGCGACCCGCGGCGTCCTTCGCATAGTCGAGCATCCGCTGCGGGGTTCGGTGCGCGGACACGACACCGACCTCGAATCGGATCCCGAACTCGGCGAGCGCCTCGGCGGCGGCCTCCATCGTGGGCCAATCCGAGTCGCTGCCCATGATCAGGCCGACCTGTGCACCCTGAGTCATGGCAGTTCCCTGCGTGGCGTCTGTCACTGTGCTTCTCCCGTGTGTTCGTTCCAGCCGTCGGTCCACTGTGCATGCGAGAGCCAGTGCGCGGCGCGCTCTGCACGTTCCCGGACCGCAGCGACGTACTCGGCGTCGTCGAGCGAGCCGGCCTGGTCGCCGAGCAGATTGACGTGCCCGATCTTGCGGTCTTTGCGTTCGCCCTTGCCGTAGAGATGCACGCGCACATCAGGCATCCGGGCGAACAGGTGATGCAGCCGCTCGTCCATGCTCATCGCCGGAGATTCCGGAGCACCGAGGACATTCGCCATCACGACCACAGGTGCGAGCGGTGTCGTGTCGCCGAGCGGGTAGTCGAGCACCGCGCGCAGGTGCTGCTCGAACTGCCCTGTCCGCGCACCGTCCATGCCCCAGTGGCCGGAGTTGTGCGGGCGCATCGCGAGTTCGTTGACGATCAGCTCACCGGTCTGTGTCTCGAACAGTTCGACGGCCATCACACCGACCACGCCGAGTTCGCCAGCGATCCGCAAAGCGAGATGTTCCGCCGAGGCGGCGACATTTGCAGGCAGGTTCGGTGCGGGCGCGATCACGACGGCGCACTGGCCGTCGCGCTGCACGGTTTCCACCACGGGCCAGCTCGCACCCTGGCCGAACGGCGAGCGGGCGACCATCGCCGACAGCTCCCGACGCCACGCGACCTTCTCCTCCGCGAGCAGCGGCACACCGCGGTCGAGTTGCTCGGCAACGATCCGCTCGAGTTCGGACTCGTCGTCGACGATCCACACGCCGCGCCCGTCGTACCCGCCGCGGGCGGCCTTGAGGACGAACGGCCATCCGAGGTGTTCCCGTGCCTCAGTGAGGTCGCCGACCGAGGTGATCTCCGCGAACTTCGGCATCGGCGCACCGAACGCTCCGAGCCGCTTGCGCATCGCGATCTTGTCCTGCGCGAAGATCAGAGCCTGCGGCGGCGGCAGCACAGCCACACCCTCGCTCTGCAGAACTTCGAGGTGCTCGGTGGGGACGCCTTCATGGTCGAAGGTGAGCGCGTGGGCACCGGTAGCGGCGCGACGCAGCGCATCGAGGTCGTCGTGGCTGCCCAGCACGACGTCGGGGCTCACCTGGGCGGCCGGTTCGTCCTCACTGGCCGCGAGCACACGCAGGGTCTGGCCGAGAGCGATCGCAGCCTGATGCGTCATCCGTGCGAGCTGGCCACCACCGATCATCGTCACGACGGGCATTCCGGCCGTCAATGCGCGGGGGGAGTCGGATCTGGGAAGCGAGTCAGGTCTACCGGTCACAGCTGACAATGGTGTCACAGCGGGGGGATGCAGCCGCGCGGCGCCGTCGTGCGGCGATCCGATGAACATTTCGAGACGAACCTTCCGATTCGTCACATTTCCGTGGTATGTCTGAGAATTTTTCGTTGTAGTTCGTAGAAACCGCTCCGGGTTTCGTAGACTCGGCCGAGTGTCCGTCGTCGATGATGCTTTGAGCCGCTTTCCCGCACCGCTACGGGAGCTGATGCTGCGTCATCGCGAACTTGTCAAGTTCGCGATCGTCGGTGGTACGACGTTCGTGATCGACTCCGGAATCTTCTACACCCTCAAGCTCACGGTCCTCTCGGAGAAGCCCGTCACGGCGAAAATCATCGCGGGTGTGATCGCGGTGATCTGCTCGTACGTCCTCAACCGCGAATGGTCGTTCCGGAACCGCGGCGGGCGGGAACGCGCGCACGAAGCGTTCTTGTTCTTCTTCGTCAGCGGCATCGGAGTGGTGCTCAGCTTCATTCCGCTGTGGATCTCGAGTTACGTATTCAATCTGCGGGTGCCCGAGGTCAGCCTCACCGTCGAGAACATCGCCGACTTCGTCAGCGCGTACATCATCGGGAACCTGCTGCAGATGTTCTTCCGCTTCTACTGTTTCAAACGGTTCGTGTTTCCCGACGAAACCGGCCCGGACGTGCACATTATCGACGCGCGGGACGAACCCGACCTCGACAGGGCCTGACCACACGCTCTCACCGCGGTTCCCGGGCACCGTCCGCACGTACCGCCGTCCAATCGCGTGCCGCGCCGAGGAACATCGCGAACAACGCAGGTCTGCGCCGCTGCAGTTCGAGGCGTCCACCATCCGCTTCCGCGAGCGCGCGGGCAAGTGCGAGACCGACACCGGTGGATCCCCGACCAGAGAACCCTCGATCGAAGATGTGCGGGACCATGTCGTCGCTGACGCCTTCTCCTTCGTCGCTGACTTCGACGCACACCGTCGAGTCCCCTCTCATCGCGACCTGCCGCACGGACACCGTGCAGGTCCCCCCGCCGTGCGCGAGCGCGTTGTCGACGAGGACGGCCGCCGCCTCGCGCAGACGCGACGCAGTCACGGACGATCGCAGAGACGGGTCGCCGCGAAGCAGCAACTCTCGGCCCGCATCCTGGTACGGACCTCGCCAGTCCGCGATCACCCCGGCGAGCTCCCCCACCACCGAGACCTCGGTACGCAGTTCCGCGCCACTGTTCCGTGACTGACGCACCAACCCGTCGATAGCGGTGGTGAGGCGATCCACCTGAGCCATCGCTGCCTCAGCCTCCTCGACCACCAGCGGATCTTCGTGCGTGGACAGCTCGTCGAGCCGCAATCGGATCGCGGTCATACGCGAGCGGAGCTGGTGAGAGACGTCCCCCACCAGTGCATGCTCGCGCTGCAGACGACCCGAGATCTCTACTGCGGCGGAATCGAGCACGTCCGAGACCCGGTCGAGCTCGACGATGGAATGACGCCGCGGCACCGGCCTGAAGTCGCCCTCGGCGAGCCGGGCGGCGCGGGACGCCACGTCACGCAGCGGGTCGGCCAATCGTCGCGCGGTGGCCACGGCCACGAGTGCTCCCACCGCCACGGACAACAGCACGAGGAAGCCCACAGCAGCGAGCACCTGGTGTTGCAGCGTGCGCATGCCATCGGAGGGCGCTTCGAGCCGCAGGGATCCCGATGTACCCATCGACAGCGATTCGACGAGCGGATTCTCCAAGGGGAGACCACCGATGTCGAGGCGCGCCACGTCGTTCTCGGGTGTGGGATACACCACCACCACCCGCCCGCCGTCCGGCACCAGCAGTCGTAGCGAGCTGGTATCGAGTCCGCCGACGACGAGGCCGTCGGTGCCTTCCTGCGCGATGATCTCGTCGGACATCCGCTCGAGCCGATCCTGCAGGTCCCGGCGCGTGGTGTCCTCCACGAACAGATAGGCCGTGAAAGCGAGAGGTAGTCCCAGCAGCAGAGCTACGAGCAGCACTGCGGCCAGGACGGCGTTCAGGATGCGCCTGCGCATCGCCGCGCCCCTTCTGGTCGGTGTTCAGCTCTAGTCGGTGTTCAGCCGGAAACCGACCCCGCGCACAGTCGCGATGCGGCGTTCCCCGGCGGGTCCCTCATCGCCGATCTTCCGGCGCAGCCACGACATGTGCATGTCGAGGGTCTTCGAGCCACGGAGGTCGGCGTCACCCCACACCTCGTCGAGGATCGCGTCGCGCGAGACCACCTGGCCGGCGTGTTCGAGCAGGACACGCAGGAGTTCGTATTCCTTGTTGGCGAGGGTGACCTCGGAGCCGTCGACCAGCACACGCCGGGCCGCATGTTCGAGGCGGATTCCCGACACCTCGACGACGTCGTCCGCTTCGCCGCCACCGCGGCGGCGCAGCAGCGCGCGGACCCGCGCCATCAGTTCGGCGAGCCGGAACGGCTTGCCGACGTAGTCGTCGGCGCCTGCGTCGAGACCCACCACGAAATCGACTTCATCGGTGCGCGCGGTGAGCATCAGCACCGCCAGGTCGGAACGGTTCGCCCGGATCTGACGGCACACTTCGAGGCCGTCCATCCCCGGCAGTCCGAGGTCGAGGATCAACAACTCGTAGTTTCCGGAGAGCGCCTGTTCGAGCGCGCGAGGTCCGGTGGACTCGGTGGTCACCTCGTAGCCTTCGCGCCCGAGGGCCCGGGACAGAGGTGCAGCGATCGCTTCGTCGTCTTCCGCTAGCAGAACGGTGGTCACGCCGTCAGCCTACGGACCGACCGGCGGGAAACCGGCTCACCACGCCAAATCACCACGCCTTGCGATGTCTCTCACCCTCATCCGGGGGGCGCGCGGCGGAACGGTCGGTGGAGTGCACATCGAACGCCGTCCGGTACAGCAGCGTGTGGACATTCTGGACGTCGGGAATGTTGTCGAACTCGAGTGGGTCGTCGGCGGCGGAGACCACGACGAGGGTGCCGGTGCGCAGGAGTCGGTCGACGAGTCCGTGCCGGAACTGCACGTTGCTGATCCGCCCCATCGGGATGTCGATCCCCGAATGGGTGATCACGCCCTGGCGCACCAGCACGCGCCGATCGGTGACGATGAAATGCGTGGTCAGCCACCGGATGAACGGAACGAGACACCGCCACACCACGATGGTCGCCCACAACACCAGGACCGCGATCACCACGAAGACGGACGCTCCTCCGTCGAGTCGGGTCTGCGCGAATCCCACGAGGAACCCGGCCACAGCTGTGGCCGGCAGGAAGACGAGGATGGGGACGATCAGCATCTTGGCGTGTGGATGACGGTGGAGCAGCAGGTTCTCGTCCGGTGCGAGGGCGTCCTCCGGGTATCCCATGGGCACCACGATGGCACACCCGATCACCGTGCCCGAGTCCCTGCCCGTCTACACCGGCCGGAGGTGTGTGATGTCACCCGCAGCGATCGCGACCGGCTCGCCCTCGCCGTCCGGTTGGATGACGATGCGGCCCTGCTCGTCGATGTTCACAGCGACGCCGTGCAGTTCTGTGTCGCCGGGCAGGATCGCGCGCACCCGCCTGCCGATGGTGCTGCACCGGTCCCGGTACGCGTCGGCAGCGGCCGTGGGGTCCCAACCGTGCCGCTCCCACTGACGGATGCGCTCACCGAACGACACGAGCAGAGCCTCGGCGAGCCTCGTGCGATCGAGTTCGCGGGCACCGGCAAGCAACAGTGACGTTGCCGTGGGCACCGGTAGTTCGTCCTCGGTGAGCGTGACGTTGATCCCGACGCCGACAACGACCGTGGGAACCGGAGAGGTCGATGCGACCTCGACGAGAATGCCTGCGAGCTTACGACCGTCGACGAGGACATCGTTGGGCCATTTGAGCTCGGCCGGAACACCGGTGACCTCGCGGACGGCGTCGACCGTCGCGATGCCGGTGAGCAGCGGAAGCCAACCGAGGTCCGGAAGGGCGACGCCGGGCAACTTCAGCAGCACCGACACGATCACCTGCGCACCGGGAATCCCGTTCCAGGCCCGCGCATGCCGTCCACGTCCGCCACTCTGGAACTCGGCAAGCAGGACCCGCCGGTCGCCGGATGTGGCCTCGGCGAGCAGGTCGGCGTTCGTCGAGCCCGTTTCGTCGACGACGTCGAGGCGATCGTAGAACCCGGCACCGTCTTCTACGCCGTCCACCAGTACGTTCTGCAGCCGCGACACGTCGAGCGGCATACGCAGATCGGGATCATTCGGCAATTCGGGGTTCCGGGACATGAGCCCAGCCTAAAGTGGGCGAAAACAGATACTGGCCGGTAGCTCCAGTTCAATAATTGAACGCACACCGACCTCCGTGCGGCGGTGCAGATTGACGATCGCTAAGCTGACTGCCCATGACCACTGTCCAGGAGCCGTCCGCGCCCGAGGCGGCGAGTACGCCCGATATCCACACCACCGCCGGCAAGCTGGCAGACCTGCGCGAACGGCAGGCCAAGGCTCAGGCTCCGGTCGGTGAAGCAGCCATCGAGAAGGTCCATGCCAAAGGCAAGATGACCGCCCGTGAGCGCATCAACGCGCTCCTCGACGAGGGCTCGTTCGTCGAAATCGATGCGCTCGCCCGCCACCGCAGTACCAATTTCGGCCTCGCCGACAACCGCCCCGTCGGTGACGGCGTCGTCACCGGCTACGGCACCGTCGACGGTCGTGACGTCTGTGTGTTCTCCCAGGACGGCGCCGTCTTCGGCGGCAGCCTCGGTGAGGTCTACGGCGAGAAGATCGTCAAGGTGATGGACCTGGCGCTGCGCACCGGCCGCCCGCTGGTCGGAATCAACGAAGGCGCAGGCGCTCGTATCCAGGAAGGCGTCGTCTCGCTCGGTCTCTACGGCGAGATCTTCCACCGCAATGTGCAGGCCTCCGGCGTGATCCCCCAGATCTCGCTCATCATGGGCGCCGCAGCAGGCGGGCACGTCTACTCCCCCGCGCTGACCGACTTCGTGGTGATGGTCGACCAGACCAGCCAGATGTTCGTCACCGGCCCCGACGTCATCAAGACCGTCACCGGCGAAGACGTCACCATGGAAGACCTCGGTGGCGCTCAGACCCACATGGTCAAGTCCGGTGTCGCCCACTACGTCGGCGACGACGAGCAGGACGCCCTCGACTACGTCAGGGACCTGCTGTCGTACCTGCCGTCGAACAACCAGGCCGCGGCACCGCGCACCGCGCCGACCGACCCGATCGCCGGGTCGATCGAGGACTCCCTCACCGACGAGGACCTCGAACTCGACACGATCATCCCGGATTCGGCGAACCAGCCGTACGACATGCACGAGATCATCCGTCGCCTGCTCGACGACGACGAGTTCCTCGAGGTTCAGGTCGAGCGCGCCAAGAACATCATCGTGGGCTTCGGTCGTGTCGACGGCCGCAGCGTCGGAATCGTCGCCAACCAGCCGATGCAGTTCGCCGGCTGCCTCGACATCGACGCCTCCGAGAAGGCCGCACGCTTCGTGCGCACCTGTGATGCGTTCAACGTCCCGATCATCACCCTGGTCGATGTCCCGGGCTTCCTGCCCGGTACCGACCAGGAGTACAACGGCATCATCCGCCGCGGCGCGAAGCTCCTCTACGCGTACGGCGAGGCGACGGTCGGCAAGATCACCGTCATCACCCGCAAGGCGTACGGCGGCGCGTACGACGTGATGGGCTCGAAGCACATGGGCGCCGACGTGAACCTCGCATGGCCGACGGCGCAGATCGCCGTCATGGGCGCCTCGGGTGCCGTCGGGTTCGTGTACCGCGGCAAGCTCAAGGAAGCCGCCGCGAACGGTGAGGACGTCGACGCATTGCGCCTCGAGCTGCAGAACGAGTACGAGGACACTCTTGTGAACCCGTACATCGCAGCAGAGCGCGGTTACGTCGACGCGGTCATCCCGCCGTCGCATACTCGCGGCCAGATCGTGTCCGCGCTTCGACTGCTCGAGCGCAAGATGGTCTCGCTCCCGCCGAAGAAGCATGGGAACATTCCGCTGTGACCGCGCTGACCGAGGAAAAGATCATCACTGACGCAGAGCTGACCGCCGCGACCATCGGTGCCCTCGAGGACACCGCCGGTCCTGCGACCGCAGACGCAGAGACGGCAGCGACCTCCGATGCTCCCGCTCTCCGCATCGTGAAGGGCAACCCGACCGACGCCGATGTCGCGGCGTTGGTCACCGTCCTCGCGGCTGCAGCCGCGGGCGGCGCGCCCGAAGGTGACGGGAAGCCGCCGGAAACCTGGGGCGCCCCTACCCGGATGCACCGACAGTGGGCTCCGTTCTCGCCGTACTCGTATCCCAACCTCGGCTGATCGATGCCCCGATTGGTTCTCGCTTCGGCGTCGCCGGCACGGTTGTCCGTGCTGCGCGGCGCCGGGGTCGAGCCGTTCGTCCAGGTGTCGGAAGTCGACGAGGACGCGATCATCGCGGAACTCGGCCCCGACGCGCTGCCGGAGGTCGTGGTCACCACGTTGGCCCGCGCCAAGGCCACTGACGTTCTCCGCAGACTCACCGCAGAAGGCACTGCTTCCGACGATCTCGTCGTCATCGGCTGCGATTCGATGCTGCTGTTCGACGGGAAACTCCAAGGCAAACCGGGCACCGTCGAGGTGGCCCGGGCCCGCTGGAAGCGCATGTCCGGGCACAGCGCGGAGTTGCTCACCGGACACAGCGTGCTGCGTGCGCGCGGCGGGCAGATCGTTGCCCAGGCCGACGATCATTCCGGCACCGCTGTGCGTTTCGGCACTCCATCCGACGCCGATCTCGAGGCCTACCTCGCGACCGGTGAGGCTCTGCAGGTCGCCGGAGCGTTCACGCTCGACGGCCTCGGCGGCTGGTTCATCGACGGCATCGAGGGCGATCCGTCGTCCGTGATCGGGATCGGTCTGCCGCTCGTCCGGCGACTGCTCGCCGATGCCGGAGTCTCCGTCGCCGACCTCTGGTCCTCGAACCCTTCAGCACATGAGTGACCCCGGCACGTCCGAAGGCAGTTTCGAACGCCTTCGGCAGGACCCGTTCTTCGACGTGGTCGTCGACCTCGTCGCCGGCTACCTCGCCACCGCCTTCACCGATCCGGACTCGGTAGCGGGCGAGAAGTGGACGTTGACGTGTCTCCCGGCGCACAACGACAAGGCGGGGATGACCCGTCTGTTCTCACTCCGCGTCGGGCCGCTCGAGGTTCTCTACATCGATCAGTACACCGAGAACGGCGAGACGGTCGACTACCGCACCGTGATGGTCACCTCGACATCCGCTCTGACCCGGGAACTCGGATGCCCGCTCGACGATCTCCTCCTGCGCTATCCACTGCTGCGTTTCCGTCCTGTCGAGGATGCCGCCGCAGGCGGCGACGCCGTGGCGATCGACTGGTTCCTCTCCGACGACGGCGCCGACGATCAGTTCTTCACTCTGCCGCTCGACGAGTCCACGATCGCACCGCTGGCAGAACGGCTGGCCGACAAGGAGCTCGGCCCGAACCCTCGGTCCCACAACCGATGGTTCGCGCAGTACGTGCTCGATGCGATCGAAGACGATGACTGACAGTTCGATTCGCCTACCCAAGGTGCTCGCATCGGGAGACGACGACAGTGCCGTCGACGTGGTGCGAGAGTACTTCTACGAGGCTCTGGTCAAGACCGGCCGGATCCGCAGCGGAGCGCTGTGGGACGAGTGGGATTCGACGAGCACGCGACAGCGTGACGTCGATGTCTTCACGGCCGACGATCTCGTTGCCGTCACTCTCTTGTCGGTATCGGTGGATCCCGATGGCGCACAGGTGCTTCTGAGGGAACGTCACGCCGAGTTCACCGAGCTGTTGCGCGAGATCGGACCCGACCGTGATCTCGTCGACGAGGCAGACGAGATCACACCCGAGTCGCCCACGTGGCGGCTGGAGACGGCACTGTGGACGGTGCCGAGCATCGGTCGCACGATCGCCTCGAAACTGATCGCCCGCAAGCGCCCCCGGCTGTACCCCGTCTACGACCGGGTCGTGGGCGAGGTTCTCGGAACGAGAACGGCGCACCTGGAGCCGATCCGACAGGCGTTGCGGGCGAACGATCGGGAGCTACACCATCGCCTCGTCACAGTGCGGGAACGTGCAGCTCTGCCTGCGACGGTCCCTGCGATCAGGATTCTCGATGTTCTCGCCCGCATGCAGGTGAAGTCGCCGCGCTGACGCAGTTCCGTTCCCGAGCAGTTCCGGCGGTCACGCTCCGGTCGTCGCGCGACGCAGCGCCACGACCATCGTGTCGGCCTTCGACTTCGCCCGGCTTGCGTCGACACCGGTGAACAGCTCGTCGACCGACTCGTGCCACAGCACCCGCCAGCGCTCGAACCGCTCGGGTGTCAGGTCGTACTTTCCGTGCAGCGCGCGGTGGACGGGTATGAAGGCTCCCTGGTAGCGCGTCGTACGGAAGAGGATCTGCTCCCAGAAGTCACCGACGACCACGAGGTGCTCGTCGAGGCCCACGATCGCGAGGACCTCGAACACCGGGGCCAGCAGAGGGTCGACCATGGCCCGTTCGTAGAAGACTCTCACCAGCCGATCGATGTCGGCACGCGACGACAGTTCGGTGCGGCGAGGTCGGCTGGAGGTCACACCCACCGAAGGTACCGCCTAGAATCGACGACGCACCTGCCACCACTGCCTCAGGAGCCCCTGTGCCCGTCGCGCCCGATCCCACCACTTCTTTCGCTTCCTACTCAGACCCCAGCCGCCTCGTGTCCACCGAGTGGCTGTCCGCTCATCTGGGCCACCCCGAGGTCAAGGTCGTCGAATCAGACGAGGACGTGCTCCTCTACGACGTCGGGCACATCCCCGGCGCAGTGAAGGTCGACTGGCACCTCGATCTCAACGATCCCGTCACCCGCGACTACATCGACGGTGCTGCGTTCGCCGCGCTCATGGACCGCAAGGGAATCCGGCGCACCGACACGGTCGTGATCTACGGCGACAAGTCCAACTGGTGGGCCGCATATGCACTGTGGGTGTTCACGCTCTTCGGTCACGAGGATGTCCGTCTGCTCGACGGCGGTCGCGACGCGTGGATCTCCGAGAACCGCGACACCACCCTCGACATCCCCTTCACCACGACGAGCGGTTATCCCGTCGTCGAGCGCAACGATGCCCCCATCCGGGCCTTCAAGAGCGACGTGCTCGAGCACCTGGACAACGGACCGCTGGTGGATGTCCGGTCGCTGCAGGAGTACACCGGCGAACGGACCCACATGCCCGACTACCCGGAGGAAGGCGCGCTCCGCGGCGGCCACATCCCCACCGCGGTGTCGATTCCGTGGGCGAAGGCAGCGGCACCGGACGGTCGGTTCCGTTCGCGCGCCGAACTCGACGAGATCTACGCGGGCATCGGCAAGGACGACGACGTCGTCGCGTACTGCCGCATCGGCGAGCGGTCGAGCCATACCTGGTTCGTACTGACTCACCTCCTCGGATACCCGCACGTGCGCAACTACGACGGTTCGTGGACCGAGTGGGGCAACGCCGTGCGCGTCCCGATCGCCAAGGGCGAGGAGCCGGGGGCTGTTCCCGCATCATGAGCATCCCCGCACCACTCGCCGAGATCGTCGACGACTTCGCTGCCGTCGAGGGCCAGGACAAACTTCAGTTGCTCCTCGAGTTCAGCCGCGAACTACCGCCGCTGCCTGCAGAACTCGAGGAAGCAGGCATGGAGCCGGTCCCCGAATGCCAGTCGCCCCTGTTCCTCTCCGTCGACGCCACCGACCGGGCACACGTGAAGCTGCATTTCAGTGCGCCCGCCGAAGCACCCACCACGCGCGGTTTCGCGTCGATCCTGCATCAGGGACTCGACGGACTCAGCGCGCAGGAGATCCTCGACGTACCCGACGATTTCTATTCGGATCTCGGTCTCGCAGCCGCGGTCAGCCCGTTGCGGCTGCGCGGTATGAGTGCGATGCTGGCGCGCATCAAGCGGCATCTGCGAGTCTGACGGGTCATGGAGTTCACGGAGCTCGCCGACTACTCGATCCCGGCGGGGGTCTTGATCGAGTGGTTGCCCTGCGCCGAGCAGGACGCCTGGCGTCAGGATCCCCGTCCCGCGTCGTACATCCATGAGGCACATCTGCGCCGGGCCGCAGACCCGCGGTCCGGCCAGGGCCGGGAATCGTGGCTGGGCACCGCATTCGAGATCGCCGGGCCACTCGATACCGACATCTTCGGCCGTGCCCTCCAGCGTTGGATCGACCGGCACGAACCCCTGCGCAGTCAGACGACGTTCGCGGCGGACGATGATCCGGCCGGTGCCCTGGTCCGCCGGACTGCCCCACCCGGCAAGGTGTCGGTGCGGCGCATCCAGCACGATCCGGCCGACTCCACCATGGTCCGTACACAACTCCACTCGTTGTTCGACGACTACACGACACCGCACCTGTGGCCCGCATACGTGTTCGCGACGCTGGCCCACGAGTCCGCCCCTCCGAACACCCCAGGCGAAAACACCGCGTTCACCGTGTTCTTCGGTGCCGATCACTCGATCATCGACGGCTACTCCATCGTGCTCGTCGCTCACGAGATCACCGCGCTGTACGAGGAAGAACGGACCGGCCGAGCAGCCGAATTGTTCCCCGTCGGCAGCTACATCGACTTCGGGGCAGAGGAGCGTGCCGACGCCGGCGACCTCGACGCCGATCACGAGGCGGTACGGATCTGGCGGACGACGCTCAGGAAGACAGGCGGCGCGATGCCCGAATTCCCGCTGCCGATCGGACGACGCACCGCCCGGACGACACCCCAGAGGCGCCTGTCCGAGCGCTGGTTCGACAGCGACGATGCCACGCGATTCTCGGAGCGATGTCGCGATGCCGACGCCGGATTCTTCTCGGGTCTGCTCGCGTGTTTCGGTCAGACCGCCGTAGACCTCGTCGGCACCGATCACTTCCGCACGGTCGTTCCGTCACACACCCGGACCGGACCGATGTGGGCCGGATCCCTGGGGTGGTTCGTGGGGCTCCGGCCGATCGATCTCGACTTCGGGGGCTCTCCCGGTTTCGTCACCCTCGCGGGCCGCGCAGCGCAGGAGCTGCATCGCACCCGCGCGAGCGCGCGCATTCCGTTCGACAAGGTCGGTGAGCTCCTCGGCGTGCCCATCCGTCCACGATTTCTGGTGTCGTACATGGACGTCCGGTTCGTGCCCATGGCAGCTCAATGGCCGGAAGCGAATGCACGTGCGCTACGGAGCCGCAGCTATACCCACGACGTCTACATCTGGATCAACCGGACACCCGAGGGACTCAATGTCTCTGCGAGATTCCCCGACAATCCCGAGGCCTCGTCGAACGTTCCGGCATACCTGGGTGGAGTGCGCGAACTGATGCATCGGTTGAATACCTCCGGGCCGTGGGCTCCCGACCTGGAGATCCACGAGCTCCCAGCTACCGGCCGGTAGTATTGTGTGCTCGACTGCGCGCCGTAGTGTGTAGAGGCCATCCGGTTACATCGTCTATCCGATTGGTGCTTAGACTGCCGACGACGGAAATAACCTAACGATCGATCAACAGGAGGCTCCGTGCCCAGTCATGCCAGCGCGCAGATCTCGAAGGTGCTTGTCGCGAACCGCGGTGAGATCGCTGTGCGGGTCATCCGAGCCGCCAAGGACGCAGGCTACGGAAGTGTCGCGGTCTACGCCGAACCCGACGCAGACGCACAGTTCGTGAAGCTCGCAGACGAGGCGTTCGCCCTCGGTGGCCAGACCTCCGCCGAGTCCTACCTGGTGTTCGACAAGATCCTCGACGCCGCGGCCAAGTCCGGCGCCGACGCGATCCACCCCGGCTACGGCTTCCTCTCCGAGAATGCCGACTTCGCGCAAGCAGTCATCGACGCAGGCCTGATCTGGATCGGCCCCTCGCCGCAGTCCATTCGCGACCTGGGCGACAAGGTCACCGCGCGCCACATCGCCGAGCGCGCCAAGGCTCCGATGGCGGCCGGCACCAAAGACCCGGTCAAGAACGCCGACGAGGTCGTCGAGTTCGCCAAGCAGTACGGCGTGCCTGTCGCCATCAAGGCGGCCTTCGGCGGTGGCGGTCGCGGCATGAAGGTCGCGCAGACCATCGAGGAGATCCCCGAGCTGTTCGAGTCCGCGACCCGTGAGGCCATCGCCGCCTTCGGTCGCGGCGAGTGCTTCGTCGAGCAGTATCTCGACAAGGCCCGCCACGTCGAGGCCCAGGTCATCGCCGACCAGCACGGCAACGTCATCGTCGCAGGCACGCGCGACTGCTCGCTGCAGCGCCGCTTCCAGAAGCTCGTCGAAGAGGCTCCCGCGCCTTTCCTGACGGACGATCAGCGTGGTCGCATCCATGCGTCCGCCAAGGCCATCTGCAAGGAAGCCGGCTACTACGGCGCAGGCACCGTCGAGTACCTGGTGCAGGGCGACACGGTCTCGTTCCTCGAGGTCAACACCCGCCTGCAGGTCGAGCACCCGGTCACCGAGGAGACCGCGGGCATCGACCTCGTTCGCCAGCAGTTCCGCATCGCCAACGGTGAGAAGCTCGAGCTCACCGAAGATCCGGCACCGCGTGGCCACTCCTTCGAGTTCCGCATCAACGGTGAGGACGCAGGCCGCGGCTTCATGCCCGCGCCCGGCCCCATCAGCGTCTACAAGGAGCCGACGGGCCCCGGCGTGCGCGTCGACTCGGGCGTCGTCCAGGGCGACGTCATCGGCGGCCAGTTCGACTCGATGCTCGCCAAGCTGATCGTCACCGGCGAGAACCGCGAGCAGGCGCTGCAGCGCGCCGCCCGCGCCCTCGCCGAGTTCGAGGTCGACGGTCTCGCCACGGTCATCCCGTTCCACCGCCACATCGTCGAGAACCCGGCGTTCATGGGCAGTGTGGATGAGAACGGGGTCGAGAAGTTCGACGTCTACACCAAGTGGATCGAGAACGACTGGGACAACACCATCGAGCCGTTCACCGGCGGTGGTGCAGCAGACGACGAGGACGAGGCACTGCCGCGTCAGAACGTCGTCGTCGAGGTCGGCGGTCGCCGCGTCGAGGTGTCGCTGCCCGGTCAGTTCTCGCTCAGCGGCAACGGTGGCGGCGCTGCAGGCGCCATCCGCAAGAAGCCGAAGGCACGCAAGCGCGGCGGCGCAGGCGGCGGCAAGGCCTCGGGCGACGCTGTGACCGCTCCGATGCAGGGCACCGTCGTCAAGGTCGCGGTCGCCGAGGGCCAGGAAGTCGCCGAGGGCGATCTGATCGCAGTGCTCGAAGCCATGAAGATGGAGAACCCGGTCACCGCGCACAAGGCCGGGGTCGTCACCGGTCTGTCGGTCGAGCCGGGCGCCGCCATCACTCAGGGAACGGTCCTCGCCGAACTCAAGTGATGATGCACCGAGCTGGGTCGCACTGAGCTGAGACATGCTGAGCTGAGACACGCTGAACAAGTCGACGGCGCCCACCCCGAACTGGGGGTCGGGCGCCGTCGCTTTCTCCACCCCAACAGTCCGGAAGGCAGCTGATGGAACCTGTCGAGATCAACGCAGGCAACTGGTACCTGCTCGCACGCGAGCACGCCGCCTGGGCCGACGACACCGCGTACAGCTGGTCGGTGTGCGAGTCGACGACCGCCGACGTGCAGGCCACCGTCACGCTTCTCCCCGACGGTGCGCTGAGCGGGACCGCGATCGACGGTCACGCCGACGCACTCGACGCGGCCCTCGCCGCAGTCACGAGATTTGCCACGGGAGCGCTCGGGCTGACCGTCCACGATGCGTGATCCGTACCGCCCTGCCCGGCTCCCACTACTCTGGGAACATGGCCGAACTGCCTGAAATCCGAATCGGTACCGCAGAGCGTGAAGAAGCGGTCGCGTTGCTCGGCGAGCATTTCTCGGCCGGTCGCCTGTCCCTCGTCGAATTCGACGATCGTGTCGCCTTTGCGGCACAGGCCGTCACTCGGGCCGACCTTGTTCCGTTGTTTTCCGATCTGCCGTCGGCACCGTCGTTCCTGGACGAACCCCCATCCGGCACCGTCGCCACCGACCTGCTGACACTGGTCCCGTTCGCGCTTCTCGCCCTGGTCCTCATGGTCGCGGTCCGGCATCCGATCGCCATCCTGCTCGGATTCGTGATCCTGTTCGTGGTCGTCCGACGAGGACTACGACTGATGCGAGAGCCCGGATCGGGGTGACGAGCTGACTGTGCCCGGTTCTTCCTGGTCTCTCCGGTCATCCTGGTATCGACGGTCGTCCTGGTATCGCGTCGCTCCGTTGGTCCTCGCGACGATCACGATTACTTTCATGCTGCTGACGCCCGGCGGCACCGTGCCCAGCGGTCCTCCCCACACCGACAAGATCACGCACGCATTGATGTTCGCGGTGCTGGCCTTCTGCTCCCGATACGCCCGCGTCTCACCGATCGTCACCGTCGTGTGGCTCGCGGTCTACGGCATCGCCACCGAGATCCTGCAGGCCACGGTCGCGGTTCGGCGGTCGGGTTCGTTCTGGGATTGGTGCGCCGATCTCGTCGGTGTCGCGATCGGCCTGGCGATCGCCGTCGGTATCGGTCGGCGAGTTCGTGCCGGTCAGGCGCAGTAGACCACCAGCCCTATTCGACAGGTGGAGTGTTCTCGGCATCGATCATCCGGGTACGCAATGCCTGCAGGCTGTCGTCGTCGAGGCCGAGTCCCGACGCGAAGTATTCGTCGATCGTGCCGTATCGACGCAGCGCCTCGTCAATGGCCGCTTCGAGGTATTTGCGCTCGACCCCGAGTAACGGGACGAGCAGTGAGCGATCGCCGCCGAGCTTCTCGAAATGTACGAACATCTCCTCGAACATCGGAAGCAGCGACTCGTTCGTCAACATGTAGTCGCCGAAGACGTCTTCCTCTGTCGCACCTGCGAACATGAGCAGAGCCGCGGCGGCCCAACCGGTCCGATCTTTTCCGGTCGTGCAGTGGATGAGCGCGGGAACATCACCCATCGCGATATCGAGATACATCCTCCGATACGAACGCTGCGCGCTCGACAGTGTGACGAGGTCGCGGTACGTCTCGAGGAGAAACTGTTCGCCTCTCCCACCTCCGAATCCGCGCGCCGCCTGCACGGGATCGGCCGCTATGTCTCCCATTGCAGCCGCAATCGACCCCTCGTCCTTATCGGCGAGTACATCGAGGTCCACACCCTTCGCTCCGGGTGGCAACCTGTCCGGGGCCTGATCGCGTTCGTCTACCGTCCTCAGGTCGAACACGGTGGTGATCTTCAGCGCGGCGAGGACGTCCAGATCAGTGTCGGTGACACCACTCAGGTCGGTTGACCTGAACACCACTCCGGTGCGAATCGTCCCGCCGAAACTACTCGCGCTGCCCCCGATATCCCGCAGGTTGGCCAACGAAGGAACTGCGAAAGCCGCCACACCAGGGTCATTGCCCACCGCATCGGTCATACGCAACAAGCTACCGTCGGCGAGGATATTCGGTGGCCACTTGCGACACCGAACATCACTGTCGGATGGACTGCACCTCGGTGTCGATCATCCGGGTACGCAATGCCTGCAGGCTGTCGTCGTCGAGGCCGAGCCCAGTTGCGAAATATTCGTCGATCGTGCCGTAACGCCGCAGCGCCTCGTCGAAAGCACTCTCGAGGTATTTTCGCTGCACCCCAAGAAGCGGCAGAAACAGAGCACGGTCGCCACCGGCGGCTTCGAACCGGGAGAACATCTCCTCGAACTTCGGTAGCAACATCTCGTTCGTCAACATGTAGTCATCGAAGACATCTTCCTCGCTCGCACCCGCGAACATGAGCAGCGCCGCGGCGGCCCAACCGGTCCGGTCTTTGCCCGCGGTGCAGTGAATGAGCGCCGGAACATCTCCATGAGCGATACCGGTGTACAACTGCCGGTACGAGGTCACTGCACTCGGCAGGGTGATGAGTTCTCGGTAGGTGCCGAGCAGATGCTGCTCCGCGCGCCCATCCCCCAGATGAGTTGCGGCAGCAACAGGGTCGGCGACCACGTCGCCGAGAGATCCCGCGACCGAACCCGTCGGACGATCCGCGAGCACATCGAGACCTACGAGCTTCGCGCCATCGGGCAGCCGATCCGGGCGTCGCTCACGTTCCGCAGCTGTCCGGAGGTCGTACACAGCTGAAATCTGCAGCGAAGTGAGGACATCGACATCGGTGTCGGTGAGATCGGCCAACGCTGTCGAGCGAAATACCACACCGGCGCGAATGGCGCCTCCGAACGAGCTGGCTATCCCACCGATGTCTCGGAGGTTGACGAGCGACGGAACCACAAAAGTCGGCGTGACATCGGTCGTGTCCACGGCATCGGTCATGCCATCCAAGTTACGCAACATGCTCCGATTCAGCAGCATACGATCCCAGCTTCCGATTCATCGATCATTTGTTCTATTTTTGTTGCGCATCGCTCATACGTTCTATATAATTCGATCATGGGTGGGGACCTCTGGAAACTCGACAACACACAACTCATGGCCGAGACGCTCGCCGTCTCCGCCGAAATCCATACCTGGCAGGTACACCGCGTCGACCTGATGATCGAAATGGTCGAACGCGACACCGTCAAAGAACACGGCTACCGCAGCCCCGCCCACTGGCTGTGTGCCGCCACCAACCTCGAGGTCGGTGAATGCCACCGCATCGAAACACTGGCACGGCTACTGCGGCTGGAACCGGAAGTACGCGAAGCCTATTCATCCGGGCTGTTGGATGCGGAGAAAGCTCGGCAGATCGCCTACTTCTGCCAGCACTACCCCCGCACCATGAACCCCTGCGACTTCGAGAAAGCCCGCACCATCCTGATCGAGCACGCCTCCGAGCGGGTCGCCACGAAAGCCACCGTCCGAGCCGTGATCCGCCGACTCGAACACCTCTACAACACCGGCGACGGACCACCACCGGGCGAAGACTCCTCACGCAACGAACTGTTCGTCTCCACCACCTGGCACGGCCGGGTCGTCATCAAAGGCGAGTTCGACGCCGTCACCGGTGCCCGCCTGCGGCATCTGCTCTCCCCACTTTCCGCGCCGAGGCCCGAGATAAACGGCATCAAAGATAATCGGCCGGCATCGAAACGCACCGCCGATGCCTTCGATCAGCTGTTGCAGTTCGTCGAAGCCGCCGGCCTCGTCCCGGTCGAGGGCGGAGTGAAGCCGCACGTCACGGTCACCGCCTCCATCAAAGATCTGACCAAGAACGCCGCGGTGAAAGAACTGTTCACCCACAGTCCCGAGCATGGGTATGCGACCGAGCCCTGGGCGGGCCCGTTGTCGATCGATGCCGCCCGGATGCTCGCGTGCGATTGCCAGGTCACCCGAATCCTGCTCGACGAACACGGCGTACCGCTGGCACACGGACAGACCCGCCGCACCGCAAGCAAAGAGCAGCGACGCGCCCTGACCGTCCGAGATGGCGGATGCGCCTTCCCCGGGTGTTCGACACCCCCGGCGTGGGCAGATGCGCACCATATTCACCACTGGGTCGACGGCGGCGACACCGACCTCGACAACTTGGTGTTGCTCTGCGGACATCACCACCGGTTGATGCATCACACAGACTGGCACGTGGAAATCACGGAAGAGCGTCGGCCGCAGTTCATCCCTCCCTCGAGTGTGGATGTGTTCCGTATGCCGATCCCGGGGAGCAGGCCGGATCTGGTCGCCTGACCTGCAGATCGACGAATACAGCCACCGTTACCAGGGCACCCGTGTGCCCTGGTAAC
>NZ_JBHWWZ010000028.1:0-67088 GCF_042730275.1 Rhodococcus sp. NPDC060086 | reverse complement strand
AGGGGGATGAAGCGTCCGGGGTGGGTGTCGGGGACTTCGCCGACGACCCAGTCGTTGAAGGCTTTCAATGCTGCGAGTGAGAGCTTCTTGTCGGGGAGGGTGGCGAGGTGGGTGCCTGCGAAGCCGGGGAAGGTGGCGAACAGGGTGGCGGCGAGGGTGCCGTTGGCGTCCATGTCGCGGACGCGTTGGTCCATGTCGTAGACACCGGGTCGCATTTCGGCGTAGCCGGTGGGGTCCATGCCCCATTCTTTCTTGGGCCAGGAGACGACGGCGTTGAGTCCGGAGCTGCCGACGACGGAGCCTTGGAACAGCCATGCTTCGACGTCGGGGTTGCGGGGGTGGGCGGTCAGTGTCGGGGCGTGGTCCATGAGGCTCTTCGGGAAGTGTTTTTCGAAGATGTCGCGGGGTTCCACTACGTGGTCGTCGATGCTGACCATCACCATGTCGTCGATGTTCATTGAGATCCTCTCGTGCGCTTGCGAGACGAGGCGTCCCGGTAGCGCGGGGCCGGGCGGAATTCGGGCGGTGCTGAGAACTTCGATGGGATGCGTTCGGCGGGTCCTGGAGTCGCGCCACGGATGCGGACGATGGGTCCACTCGATCGGCGAGTGGACCGAACATGGTGCGCTACCGAGTGTGGCGAGAATCTCCTTTCTTAATTACGAGAATACTAATCTCGTCAAGGCCCCTCTGCAAGATCGGACGAACTCGTCGCGGCCGTCGGTCCGGCTGGGAATGTCGTCGCGCGGCATCAAGTACGACCGGCGGAGAAAAGACAAGTGTTCTTGACATTGGATGTCAAGGATGCTTGTCTTTTCGGTGTGACGGGTACGCCGAGGGAAAACCGGGTCCGTGAGTTTCGCAAGAAGTCGCGGATCACGCAGGCCGAGCTCGGCGCGCAGGTGGGAGTCAGTCGACAGAGCATCGTGTCGACGGAGAAGGGTGACTACGCGCCCAGCGTCTACCTCGCGTTACGTCTCGCGCGGACTCTCGGCACCACCGTCGAAGAACTGTTTCCACTGACCGAGGAGGGGCCGTGATGGCCGTGTTCATGAAAGCTGCCCGCACCATCGGCGACCTGGACGACGAGTTCTACCACGATGAACGTCAGCGTGACGTGTGGAACGAGGCCTCGGCGGTGGGATTCCAACTGGCACAGTGGGCCGCCCTCGGCGGTGGGGCACTGCTTCCCTGGGTCGCAGGCCGGATCGGTGCACAGATTGCGATAGGCGTTCTCGCGGTGTGGTTCGTGACCTCGATGGCGGTGATCATGTACGCGCGCGCCTGCGACGTCGACATCTACGCCAGCGTGAAGACCTGGCGTCCACGGGTGGTCATGGCGTGCCTCGTCTATCTCGCCGGGATCGTCGGAATCTACGCGCAGTTGTCGACCCCGCTCGATCAGGATCCGGCGACGTGGGCGGGCCGGATCGTCGGGGGGCTGGTCGGCGGCGGCGCCGCCGCCGCCGTCATCGCGTGGTACCGACGCCGTGAACGCCGTCGCCGTGAGGAGGAAGACGCTCGCGACCAGGCGGACCTCTAGTCGATCAGAGCCGGCTCAGCACAGCGACCGGAAGCTCGTCAACCAAGTCGCCGAGGCGGACTCGACCCGTAAATTGTCGCCGGGTCAGCCGGTCGATCCACTCGCCCGGCGGCAGAGCGAGCACTGTATCGCCCCATCCGTCCGCGCCGAGTGAGACGGTGTGTCGCGAGGCGGCCGCCACCACATCGACTTCGTCGACCCCCGGACCACGGCCGTACGCGAGCACATGGTGTGCCGCGGGTCCGGTGGCGCGCAGCGGCACGTAGACGCCACCGACGAAACTGGCCGGCCGCTCCCGTCGTAATTGCAGCGCGGCACGAACGACCGCGAACTTCGCAGGCACGTCGTCTGCGCCCAGCAGGCGTCGACGCTCGGCGTAGTCGACGAGCCGGCGGTTGTCGGGGTCGACCAGCGAGTCGTCCCACAGTTCGGTGCCCTGATAAACATCCGGGATACCGGGTCCGAGAAGCTGGAGAAGCTTCTGGCCCAGCGCATCCGACGTGAAGTGCGGTTCGAGACCTGCGACGAACTCGGACATCCCTGCGCCGCATGGGCCGTCGCACACGGTGTCGAGCCAGGTCAGGACGGCATTTTCGAACTCTTCGTCGACTTCGGTCCAGGCGGTCCGGGTGCCGTTTTCCCGCAGTGCCTTTCGGATGTAGTTCTGCAGTCGCGTTCGGAGCACGTCGGTCACGACACCGTCGACGGGCCAAGCTCCGAATAGCGTCTGCCAGAGGAAAGCACCGATCGCGGGGTCTGGGCTCGGCGCCGCGGATTCCCATTCCGTCACGCAGTCGGCCCACACATGCGGTACCTGCGAGAGCACTCCGATGCGTGCGCGGACGTCTTCGCTCCGCTTGGTGTCGTGCGTGGACAACGTCGTCATCGCCTGTGGCCACGAGCGTGCGCGCTGTGCCCACGAGAGGTGGAACTCGCTCGGAGTGAGACCGAACCGTCCGGGGTTCCCACCCACTTCCTGCAGGGAGATCAGGCGTGCAGCGCGATAGAACAGGAGGTCTTCCACAGTCTTCGCGGTCGCGGCGCCGCACACCTGCCCGAACCGCGCAGCGGATTCGGAGTCTGTGGCCAGTGCCTGCACGAGTACCTCGAGTGCGGGCGCCAGCTCGGGATCGCTGCGTTCCACCCGGCCGATGATGCGCGGCAGCATCGTACTCAGCGGCGCATAGTCGGTTCGGTACACCGGTACCTGTGTGACGACCGCGACCACCGCGTCGTGTAGCACGGTCTCGGTGAGTGCAGGACTTGTCGGTGTGTTGCCGCCGGTGGCCTGCAGGATCACCCGCACGAGGCGACGGACCTCCGGTGCGAGTCCCGTTTCGAGTACCTGCTGTCCGAGTAGATGTTCCTGCGCGTGCAGCCACTCCGCGTCACCGTCGGCGCCGGTGAAGGTGCGCGAGAGCGCACTGAGCACTTCCTCCCCGCGAGGGTCGAGGAACACTGCGGCGAGTTCGTTGAGGGCGTCGTACCCGGTGGTGCCGTCCACCGGAAGGGTCGCGTCGAGTGGTTCATCCTCGGCGAGGATCTTCTCCACGACGAGCCAACGGTGAGGCCCGATCAGTGTGCGCAGACGACTGAGATACTCCGAAGGCCGTGCCAGGCCGTCGGGGTGGTCGACTCGAATACCGTCGACGAGATCGTCCGAGATCCACGACGCGACCTGGCTGTGCACCGCATCGAACACGCGAGGATCCTCCACCCGGACGGCCGCGAGATCACTCACGGTGAAGAACCGCCGGTACCCGATCAGGCCCGAATCCCACGGCACCAGCCGGTACGACTGCCGCTCGTGAATATCGGCTGCGGTACCGGCATCGGTGTCCGGTGCGATGGGAAACCGCTTGTCGTAGTAGGCGAGCATCGGCTCTGCGCCGGATCGGTCGACCGTGAGTTCGCGCCCGTCGGAACCCGAGGCCAGTACGGGCAACGCACATTTTCCGTCAGCACCGTTGTCGGCGGCGGTATCGAAGTCGAAGAAATCCGCGTACTCGGACTTGCGGCCGTGGAGGAGAGCGTCCCACCACCATGGGTTCTGACGTGCGTCGGCGACCCCGACGTGGTTGGGGACGATGTCGACGACCAATCCCATGCCGCGTTCGCGCACGGCGTCGGCCAGCGCCTCGAGTCCGGAACGTCCACCGAGCCCGGCCGACACCGTGCTCGGGTCCGTCACGTCGTATCCGTGCGTGGACCCGTCCACTGCGGTGAGCACCGGCGACAGGTACAGATGCGAGACGCCGAGTTCGTCGAGATAGTCGACCAGGTCTACCGCGTCGGCGAAGGTGAACGCGTCGGGACGCATCTGCAGCCGGTAGGTTGCCGTCACCGGGAACCGGTCCGCTGCAGAGGTCACGCCGTCTTCCTCAGAACGAGCACCGAGCGGGCCTGCACGGTCACCGCGGAGCCGGCGGCAATCACCGCCGCGTCGCACCGGCCGTCCGCAATGTCGGTGTCGAGCGTCGGCGTCCATTCCTGAGCGTGCGGACCGTCCGGAGTGACGAAGTCGAGCGGCTCGTCATGGGCGTTGAAGCACAGGAAGAACGAGTCGTCGACGACTCGTTGTCCTCGCTGATCCGGTTCGGGAATGCCCTCGCCGTTGAGGAACACCGACAGTGATCTGCCGAATCCGCTGTCCCAGTCCTCGGGTGTCATCTCGCCGCCGCCCGGGGTCAGCCAGGCGATGTCGCGGGACTGGTCGCCGCTGCGGATCGGATGACCTTCGAAGAATCTGCGACGCCGGAACACCGGATGCTCGGTGCGCAGCGCGATGACGTTCCGCGTGAATTCGAGCAGGTCCGCATTGGTTTCGGCGAGTGACCAGTCCACCCAAGACAATTCGTTGTCCTGGCAGTAGACGTTGTTGTTGCCGTTCTGGGTGCGGCCGATCTCGTCGCCGTGCGCGATCATGGGAGTCCCCTGCGACAACATCAACGTCGCGAGGATGTTGCGCTGCTGGCGTGCTCGGAGCACGAGGATCTCGGGGTCGTCCGTCGGGCCTTCCACGCCGCAGTTCCACGAGCGATTGTGCGACTCGCCGTCGCGATTGTCCTCACCGTTCGCGTGATTGTGTTTCTCGTTGTACGACACGAGATCCGCGAGTGTGAACCCGTCGTGCGCGGTGACGAAGTTGATGGACGCGCTCGGTCGCCGTCCGGTGTCCTCGTAGAGGTCGGAGGAGCCGGTCAGCCGCGACGCGAACTCACCCAGTGTGGCCGGCTCACCGCGCCAGTAGTCGCGCACCGTGTCGCGGTATTTGCCGTTCCACTCGGTCCACAATCCCGGAAAGTTCCCGACCTGGTAACCGCCTTCGCCGACGTCCCACGGCTCGGCGATGAGCTTGACCTGCGACACCACCGGATCCTGCTGGACCAGGTCGAAGAATGCGGACAGACGGTCGACGTCGTGCAACTCGCGGGCCAGCGTGGACGCCAGATCGAACCGGAATCCGTCCACGTGCATTTCGGTGACCCAGTACCGGAGGGAATCCATGATCAGCTGCAGAGTGTGGGGGTTCCGGGCATTGAGACTGTTTCCGGTGCCCGTGTAGTCCATGTAGTGGGCTTTGTCGTCTTCGACGAGCCGGTAGTAGGCGGCGTTGTCGATGCCGCGGAACGAGATGGTCGGGCCGAGATGGTTGCCTTCGGCGGTGTGGTTGTAGACGACGTCGAGAATGACCTCGATACCGGCTTCATGGAAGGTCCGCACCATCGCCTTGAACTCGGCGACCACCTCACTCGGTTTCGATGCCGACGAGTACGCGGAATGCGGGGCGAAGAACCCGAAGGTGTTGTACCCCCAGTAGTTGCTCAGCCCTTGGTCGCGCAGGGTCTGGTCGTGCATGAACTGGTGTACCGGCATCAGTTCGATTGCGGTGACGCCGAGCAGGAGCAGATGCTCGATGACCGCCGGGTGTGCCAGGCCGGCGTAGGTGCCGCGCAGGTAGTCGGGAACCTCGGGGTGGGTGGCGGTCATGCCCTTGACGTGGGCTTCGTAGATGACCGTCTCGTGGTAAGGGCGATGCGGGTGCCGGTCGGTCGCCCAGTCGAAGAACGGATTGATCACGACGGTGGTCATCGTGTGGCCGAGCGAATCCAGATGGGGGAGTTCGCCGATCGCCTCGTGCTCCGGTCTGTCGTCCGCGGGTTCGTCCGACGGAGTAGCATTCTCGGCTCGGATCGATGTGTCCCTGGCCTCGATGGGTTCGGGTGCAGGTTCGGGTTCGGGGTCGGGGTGGTTGCCGTCCGGGGCCTGCTCGGGCAGCGGGTACGAGTACAACGACGGGTCGCCGTCGAAACCGCCGTCGAATGCCTTGCCGTAGGGGTCGAGGAGCAGTTTGCTCGGGTCGCACCGGTGTCCGCCGGCAGGATCGAACGGGCCGTACACGCGGTATCCGTAGCGCTGACCCGGTGACACCGTCGGAAGGTATGCGTGCCACACGTATCCGTCGACCTCGTCGAGCGCGACCCGTGTCTCGCCTCCGTCCCGGTCGATCAGGCACAGTTCCACCTTCTCGGCGACCTCGGAGAACAGCGAGAAGTTGGTTCCGGCGCCGTCGTAGGTGGCGCCCAGCGGATACGGGTGGCCGGGCCACACCGGAATCGGCTCCGTCGCATCCTGGGGTGTGCTGCGCTCGCTGGGCTCCATGGATACTCAGCGTAACGGCAGCGGGTGCTGCTCTCTCGCCGGAGCGAGTTCGCTCACCACCATCCGGTCGCGGGGCCGAGTTGACGGCCCAGGTCCGGGGTCAGCGTCCGGACGTATGTCGTCGTGAGGTGGTCGTCGTCACGGTAGACGAGCACATTGCCCTCGATGACTCGGCACACGTCCTGTCGGCACAACGAATCGGTCAGATCCAGCAGGGTCACCGACGGAAGATGCGCGGCGGCAGTAATCGCAGGGTCGGTCGGGTCGAGCGCGGCGGCGCGGTCCACTCCGCATGATTCCGCAGTGCCGCCCGAAGCCAGGCAGTCCGAGGCGTTGTATTGGACTTCGTTGTCGATGAGCCACGGATTGTCGCGGATCGCGATCACCGGGATGCCGTAGTCGGCGAGTGTCTCCCACAACTCGATATACCAGAACGGCGTGAAATCGCCGGGCCCTTCGCCCGGGTCCTTCGTCCTGGTCGAGGTGGTGAACAGCACGTCGGGCGGATAGGCCGCGAGTTCGGCGAGGACCTTCACCGACCAGGAGTCGCACTCGACGGTCGGCGAGTCCTCGGTCAGGTCGGCCGTGGGATCGGACAACGGACACCCGACCTTGAGGTAGGTGTCGATGCGGAAGCCGTGCTCCCGGCCGAGTGCGTCGAGCGCCGCGAGCCAGTGTTCGGAGTGCGAACCACCTGCGAGCACCATGCGGCGGGTGGAGGTCGGGTCGCCGTAAACGCAGGTCAAGGCTTCACGATTGGTGTGCTGCGCAATGCAGCCGTCGATGGTGGCGGGCGGAAGGTCGTCGGCGGCCACGAGCAGCGGCGGGTATACGGGCCGCTGCTCGATCTCGGGGAGTCCGATCGCTGCCGCGCCCGGGTAGAGGCCTGCGTCCGGCAGGGCCGAATGGGAGAAGTGTCTCACCGTGCGATCGACGTGGGAGATCCACCCGGTCGTGCCCGCGGTGAGCGCCACACCGGTCAGCGCGAGACCGGCGACGACGGTGGTGCGCCACCGTCCCCGGACCGACCGTCTGATCGGGGTTTCGATGAACCGGGTCGTGGCTTCGGCGAGGACGAGCGAGATGCCGATCACGACGAGACCACCGACGAGCCCGACCGAGGGACGGTCCCGCAGGATCAGATAGCCGATCAGTACGGGCCAGTGCCACAGGTAGAGCGCATACGCGATGGACCCCAGCCGGATCAACGGCGCCGAGGACAGGAATTTCGCCGTGGGGGTGTCGGGTCCGGTGGGGGTGGCTCCCGCCACGACCAGGGCCATCGCGGCGCCCACCGGAACCAGGGCCCACGGTCCGGGGAAGAGCACTCCGCCGTCGAGCACGATTCCACACGTGAACAGGACGACCAGGCCCGCGATACCCAGAACGAATCGAGCGGGTCGAGGCACGCGCAGCCACGGCGAGACGCACATCAGGAGCGCACCGAGCGTCAGCTCCCATACGCGCGCAGCGCTGTCGTAGTACAGCCACGATTGCGGCGTGGTGGAGAACGATGCATACGCCAGCGATGCGACGGTGATCAATGCGAGAAGTACGGTCAGTGGCACCCGGACGGGGATCTGCACCCGACGTAGCAACCACGCCGAGGCGAACACCACGATCAGTGCCGCGAGATAGAACTGTCCCTGTACCGCGATCGACCACAGGTGTTGCAGAGGACTGACCATGGGATCGGCGGCGAGGTAATCGGCCGCGGTGCGCGCGAGCTCCCAGTTCTGCATGAACAGCAGTGATGCGCGTGTCTGTTCTGCGACCCGATCCCACTGAGGGAACGGAAGCAGGATGAGTGCGGCGATCGTCGTGCCCGCGAGAACCAGAACGAGTGGCGCGAGTAGTCGGCGTCCGACTCGTTTCAGCACGGGCCGGGGGTCGAGGGGCGCGCCCGATTCCGCGACCCGGAGCAACGAGCCGACGAAGAAGAAGCCGGACAGTGCGAGGAACACGTCGACGCCGCCGGATACCCGCCCGAACCAGACGTGGAAGACGACGACCAGGGCGATTGCGAGTCCGCGGACGCCGTCGAGATCGGTGCGGTGGCCGGGGCGTGCCGGTGCAGGGACCGCGGTGCTCACCGCTGGAGGCGACGTAGGGACGGGCATAGAGCTGGCAGTACCTCTGGTGCGTTCGGGCTCGGCGGCCGACATCCGTCGAGCTGTTCGTGTGAGGAAGCTTCACACGAACCTAGGCAGACTACGGGGTGGCGCTCCGTGATCACCAACCGCTTACAGTCGGTGCGTGTCCTCCACCATGCCGTCCGCTGCCAGAATCTCCTCTCTCGACGCGGCGCACTTGTGGCATCCGTACGGTGCATTCCCTCCGTCGACAGAACCGCTCGTGGTCGACAGTGCCCACGGTACGCGGCTGGTGCTGGCCGACGGCCGCGAGTTGATCGACGGCATGAGCTCCTGGTGGGCGGCAGTGCACGGCTACCGGCACCCGGTACTCGACCGTGCTGTCACCGAGCAGTTGTCGAAGATGAGCCATGTGATGTTCGGAGGGCTGACACATGCACCCGCGGCGCGTCTGGCCGAACTGCTGGTCGAGATCACCCCGGTCGGACTCGACAAGGTGTTCCTCGCCGACTCGGGTTCGGTGTCGGTCGAGGTCGCGATCAAGATCGCGTTGCAGTATCAGCGGGCCGTCGGGAAGCCGGAGCGACACCGTCTGCTCACGTGGCGCGGCGGCTACCACGGCGACACGTTCGCCCCGATGAGTGTGTGCGATCCCGAAGGCGGGATGCATTCGCTGTGGACGGACGTGCTCGCGCAGCAGGTGTTCGCCCCTGCACCACCGGCCGGGTTCGACCCGGCCTATGTCGAGACCTTCGAGGCGATCCTCACCGCGCACGCCGACGAGCTCGCCGCGGTGATCGTCGAACCTGTCGTGCAAGGTGCCGGCGGTATGCGCTTCCACGATCCCGCCTACCTGCGGGAACTGCGCCGCATGTGCGACGAGCACGGACTACTGCTGATCTTCGACGAGATCGCCACCGGATTCGGTCGTACCGGGGAACTGTTCGCCGCGGACCACGCGGGCGTATCACCGGACGTCATGTGCGTCGGCAAGGCCCTCACCGGTGGCTATCTGACCCTCGCTGCGGTGTTGTGTACGTCGGCGATCGCCGAGACGATCAGCGCTGGTGAAGGCGGCGGTGTGATGCACGGCCCGACCTTCATGGGCAATCCGCTCGCGTGCGCGGTGGCGGTCGCGTCGACGGAACTGTTGCTCTCACGGGACTGGCGTGGCGAGGTCGCCGCACTCACCTCGGGCCTCGAGGCCGGCCTCGAGCCTGCGCAGGACGTCCCCGGGGTTGTCGATGTCCGGGTGCTCGGGGGCATCGGCGTGCTCGAACTCGCCGAGCCGGTCGACATGCGTGCGGCGACCGATGCGGCAGTCGGCGCCGGAGTCTGGCTGCGACCCTTCCGCAACCTCGTCTACGCGATGCCGCCGTACGTGTGCACTGCAGGCGAGGTGGCCCGGATCTGCGAGGGCATGCTCGCGGCGGCCCGCAGCGGAAGCTGACCGCACGTAGCGGCCGAATTACCGCCCGATCGATATCGTCGCTCGACGACTTGAACGGCGTTCAAGTATGGTGCCGATCATGACTGCATCCGCTGCGCTCGCATGGCTCGACGCCGCCGCCGACACCCGGCGCCGCGCCGGCCTGCACAGAGAACTGCTCCCGCGAACGCCGTCGGCGCAGGTCGTCGACCTCGCGTCCAACGATTATCTCGGGCTGGTCCGCCACCCCGAGGTGCTCGCAGGTGCCATTACGGCGCTGCGTCGCTGGGGCGGCGGCGCCACCGGATCCAGGCTGGTCACCGGCACCACTGCCGAACACGAGCTCCTCGAGCGTGAACTCGCCGAATTCGTCGGCGCCGACACCGGCCTGGTGTTCTCCAGCGGCTACGCCGCCAACCTCGGTGCGGTGACGGCGCTCGCGGGGAAGGACACCCTCGTCGTGTCCGACGCAGGCTGCCACGCCTCACTCGTCGATGCGTGCCGGCTGTCGCGTTCGCGCATCCATGTGGCTCCGCACAACGATGTCGAAGCCGTGGCCACCGCCCTCGCCGCCCGCACCGAACCGCGCGCACTGGTCCTCACCGACTCGGTGTTCAGCGCGGAAGGAGATCTCGCGCCGCTGCTCGCGCTGCACAGGGTGTGCCGTGAGCACGGTGCGTTACTGCTCGTCGACGAGGCCCACGGTGTCGGCGTTCGCGGCGCAGGGGGCCGCGGACTCGTCCACGAAGTGGGCCTCGCCGGCGAGCCGGATGTGATCGTCACGGCAACCCTGTCGAAATCCCTTGCTTCGCAGGGCGGCATCGTGCTCGCCGACACCCGCGTGCGGGAACACCTCATCGACACCGCACGCACCTTCATCTTCGACACCGGTCTCGCGCCCGCCGCCGTCGGCGCCGCACGAGGCGCACTGAAGGTGCTCCGCGCCGAGCCTGAACGTGCGCGCGCCGTCCTCGACCGGGCGCGTCACCTCGCTTCCATGACAGACGCTGTAACACCGGAATCGGCTGTCGTGTCGGTCATCCTCGGCGACCCGCACGTCGCGGCCGGAGCCGCCCGCGAATGCCGCGACCGCGGCGTGCACGTCGGCTGCTTCCGCCCGCCGTCGGTACCCGCCGGAACGTCGCGCCTGCGATTGACCGCGCGCGCGAACCTCACAGCGGGCGACCTCGAGTTGATCGATCGAGTGCTCACCGACGTCCTGACCGGAGCGCGTTCGTGAGCATCGTGTGCGTGACAGGCACCTCGACCGACGTCGGCAAGACCGTTGCAACGGCCGCCCTGGCGGCGCTCGCGCTCTCGTCGGGAAAAACCGTGGCGGTGTGCAAACCGGCCCAGACCGGCGTCGACGACGGCGAGGACGGAGATCTGCAGGAGATCGACCGGCTCACCGGATCGCGTGTCGATCTCCTCGAACTCGCGCGCTATCCGGAACCACTCGCACCCGACACCGCCGCACGGCGAAGCGGCCGCTCGCTCCTCGATCTCGCCGATGTCGTCCGCGCGATCCGGGATCTCGCCGCGACCCATGATCTCACCCTCGTCGAAGGAGCCGGGGGAGTGCTCGTACGACTCGGCGCCCACGGATTCACCCTCGCCGACGTCGCAGCCGCGTTGAACGCGCCCACACTGATCGTGGCGGCCTCCGGCCTCGGCACTCTCAACCACACGGCGCTCACCGTCGCGGCGCTGCAGGCCGCGAAGGTGACTTGTGCAGGTGTGATCGTCGGGTCCTGGCCTGCCGAGCCGGATCTCGCGGAGTGCTGCAACCTCGACGATCTTCCCGATGTCGCGGGTGTACCGGTCCTCGGCCGCATCCCCGAGGGGAGCGGCGCGCTCACGCCTGCCGAGTTCCTCGCAGGGGCGCAGACATGGTTCGTCGGCCGTCTGCTGCCGGTGTCGAGCGCCGGTCTGCGCCGGCGATCGTGACGAATCCGTTCACCTCGGCTTGTGTGCGAGGACCCGGAAACAGGTGCCTCCCAAGCCGGTTCGATCAACTCTGTCGATCACGAAACCTGCGTCCTCGAGGTAGGGAACAGGATTGCGAACGAGATGGTCGGCTTCGAACTTCAGCGTCAACGGCTCGATCGCCTGCATGAACCACGACAGGGCCCGGTTGGTGGAGGGCCCATGCTCCGCGAGCACGAATCGGCCTCCCGGTACGAGCACCCGGAGTGCTTCTGCGCTGGCGCGCGCGGGGTCCGGGATCGTGCAATACGTCAAAGTGGAGACGACGGTGTCGACCGAGCTGTCCGGAAGATCCAGTGCTTGGGCATCCCCGCGTCGGACCTCGCAGTGTGTGAGGTGGTGATCCGTGATGCGTTGCCGGGCGAGTGCAAGCATCCCTTCGGACAGGTCGATCCCGGTCACCGCGCTCACCGCAGGTCCGTAACGCGGAAGATTCAGACCGGTGCCCACCGCGATCTCGAGGACGCGGCCCGACGCGTGTCCGACGACCCAGTCACGCGGGTTGCCGAGCAACCGGCGTTCCGCGAATCCGATCTGTCTGTCGTAGTGCGGTGCCATGGTGTCGAAAACCTGTGCGATGCGGGCGTTGTCGGGTCGAGCCACAGGGATCCTCCACTCGGTGGTGCGAAACCACGCTCGGTGACAGCGGATCTATCGTACTGTGAATGGTGTCACATCGTGTCGGCCGGCGTCGACGTGCCGACCGCTGGGTCCGGAGGTACGGATGTCCACCACCGAAATGCAGGATCTGCAACGCACCATCGGTCATCTGCGGCACTGCGTAGGTTCGCTGCGTTCGCGCTACGGCGACGCTGTCGCCGTACAGCGGCTCTCGAACGACCTCGAACGACTGGAGATCGACGCGCGCGATCTCGCCGAGAGGCCGCCGGTCGAGGTCCATGCGCATTCGGGTGAACGCATTCAGGTGCCCAACGAGCCGTACGACGAATCGTTGTTCCGCGGGTCGGATGTCGACGACGAGGGCCTCGGCGGTCTACACGGAGATCGGTGAGCGCCCCCGCGGGCGCCGGTGTGCGGTCCGCGACCCGCGCACGGATCGCGGCCCGCACCCTGCGCACCGACCGTTGGTGGCAGACACCACTGTTCACCGTCCTCGGACTGCTGGTCTTCATCGTCTACGCCACAGTCCGCTCGTTCGTTCGTTCCGACTACTACGTCGAGGACTACCACTATCTGACGCCGTTCTACTCGCCGTGCGTGAGCGAATCGTGTGTCGAGGGCGCCCGGCACTTCGGCACCTGGGTCGGGGAACTCCCGATGTGGATGCCGCTCGCATTCCTGTCGCTGCCGTTCCTGCTCGGCTTCCGGCTGACCTGCTACTACTACCGCAAGGCCTACTACCGGTCGTTCTGGCTGGCTCCGGCCGCGTGCGCAGTGGCCGAACCGCACGTCCGCTACACCGGCGAGACCCGGCTGCCGCTGATCCTGCAGAACCTGCATCGGTACTTCTTCTACGCGGGAGTCGTCATCTCGCTGATCAACACGTACGACATGATCGTGGCGTTCCGGAGTCCGGGCGGGTTCGGGTTCGGGCTCGGTAACGTGATCCTGCTGATCAACGTGATCCTGCTGTGGGGATACACAGTCTCGTGCCACTCGTGCCGGCACGTCACCGGAGGGCGTCTCAAGCATTTCTCGAAACACCCGATCCGATACAGGATCTGGACATTCGTATCGAAGCTCAACACGAGGCATATGCAGTTCGCGTGGATCACGCTGGGCACACTGATGATCACCGACTTCTACATCATGCTCGTGGCGAGTGGCACCATCTCGGATCTGCGGTTCATCGGCTGACGAACTTTCACGGCACACACAGCGACACAGGGGAGGTCACGGATGGCGGAAGTCGAACGGCACAGGGTCGACGTGGTGGTGATCGGGGCCGGTGGAGCAGGTCTGCGTGCTGTCATCGAGGCCAGGCAACGCGGACTCTCCGTCGCGGTCGTCTGCAAGTCGCTGTTCGGCAAGGCCCACACCGTCATGGCCGAGGGCGGGTGCGCCGCCGCGATGGGCAACGCCAACCCGCGCGATTCGTGGCAGGTGCACTACCAGGACACGATGCGCGGCGGAAAGTTCCTCAACAACTGGCGAATGGCCGAACTGCATGCGCAAGAAGCCCCCGACCGGGTGTGGGAACTGGAAACCTACGGCGCATTGTTCGACCGCACGCCCGACGGGCGCATCAGCCAGCGCAACTTCGGCGGGCACACCTACCCGCGGCTCGCGCACGTCGGTGATCGCACCGGGCTCGAACTGATCCGCACCATGCAGCAGAAGATCGTGTCGCTGCAGCAGGAGGACCACGCCGAACACGGCGACTACGAGGCACGGGTGAGAGTCTTCGCCGAATGCACGATCACCGAACTGCTGAAGGATTCCGACGGGCGGATCGCCGGGGCATTCGGATACTGGCGCGAGACCGGCCGGTTCGTGCTGTTCGAGGCGCCCGCCGTCGTCGTGGCGACCGGCGGTATCGGCAAATCCTGGAAGGTGACGTCGAATTCGTGGGAGTACACAGGCGACGGGCATGCCCTCGCGCTGCGGGCCGGCGCCTCGCTGATCAACATGGAGTTCGTCCAATTCCATCCCACCGGAATGATCTGGCCACCCAGCGTGAAAGGCATCCTCGTCACCGAAGGTGTGCGAGGCGACGGCGGGGTTCTGAAGAACACCGACGGCGACCGGTTCATGTTCTCGTACATCCCACCGGTGTTCAAAGGCCAATACGCCGAAACGGCGGAGGAAGCCGACCGCTGGTACGAGGATCAGGAGAACAATCGCCGCACCCCCGACCTGCTCCCGCGTGACGAGGTGGCCCGCGCCATCAACTCCGAGGTCAAAGAGGGGAGGGGAACCCCACACGGGGGTGTCTTCCTCGATATCGCATCCCGGATGCCCGCGGCCGAGATCATGCGGCGACTACCGTCCATGCACCACCAGTTCAAAGAACTCGCCGACGTCGACATCACCGCCGAGGCCATGGAGGTCGGACCCACCTGCCACTACGTCATGGGTGGGATCGAGGTCGACCCCGATACCGGTGCGGCGTCGGTCCCCGGCCTGTTCGCCGCCGGAGAATGCTCCGGCGGGATGCACGGGTCGAACCGGCTCGGCGGGAACTCGCTGTCGGACCTGCTGGTGTTCGGCCGGCGCGCGGGCCTCGGCGCCGCCGACTACGTGCTGGGTCTGAGTACACGTCCGGCAGTCGCCGAGGACGACGTCGCGGCGGCCGCACGCGTCGCGTTGTCCCCGTTCGCCGCGGCCGATACCGGGCCCGATGATTCCGGTCCCGTCGAGAACCCGTACACCCTGCACACCGAACTGCAACAGTCGATGCACGACCTCGTGGGCATCATCCGCCGCGCCGACGAGATCGAGCGTGCACTGGACGAACTGCAGAGATTGCGCACCCGGATCCGCCGCGTCGCAGTGGAAGGCCACCGCCAGTTCAATCCGGGCTGGCATCTCGCCATCGACCTGCGCAACATGCTGCTGGTGTGCGAATGCGTCGCACAAGCGGCGTTGCAGCGCACCGAGAGTCGCGGTGGCCACACCCGCGATGACCATCCGTCGATGGAGCGGGAGTGGCGTCGCACCCTTCTGGCGTGCCGCACGAATGGCGGCGACCCCGTGATTCCCGATGTGTCGGTGACTGCGCATCTGCAGGAACCGATGCGCCCGGACCTGCTCGAACTCTTCGACATCGACGAGCTCGGCAAGTACTACACCGACGAGGAACTCGCGGACCATCCGGGACGGAAGGGCTGACATGGGCTACCGAGCCGCATTCAGGATATGGCGGGGCGACGTCGACGGCGGAGACCTGCACGACTACACCGTCGAGGTGAACGAAGGTGAGGTCGTGCTCGACATCCTGCACCGGCTCCAAGCAACCCAGACCCCCGACCTCGCGGTGCGATGGAACTGCAAGGCAGGTAAATGCGGTTCGTGTTCGGCCGAGATCAACGGCAGGCCCCGCCTCACGTGCATGACCCGCATGTCGGTGTTCGACCCGGACGAGACCGTGACCGTGACCCCGATGCGGACCTTCCCGATCATCCGCGACCTCGTGACCGACGTGTCGTTCAACTATGCGAAAGCGCGGCAGATCCGCTCGTTCACTCCGCCCGCCGACCTGGAACCGGGGGAGTACCGCATGCAGCAGGTCGATGTGCAGCGATCCCAGGAGTTCCGCAAGTGCATCGAATGCTTCCTGTGCCAGAACGTGTGCCACGTCGTCCGCGACCACGAGGAGAACAAGGACGCCTTCGCCGGACCACGGTTCTTCATCCGGCTCGCGGAACTCGAGATGCATCCACTCGATGTGGCCGATCGCCGGGACGCCGCGCAGGACGAGGACGGGCTCGGCCTGTGCAACATCACCAAGTGCTGCACCGAGGTGTGCCCGGAGAACATCCACATCACCGACAACGCGATCATCCCGATGAAGGAACGCGTCGCAGGACGCCGGTACGACCCGATCGTGTGGCTCGGTAACGCACTGTTCCGGCGCTGAGGTACTGCGGGATCCGCGCACCGACCCGTTGGGTATCGTCCCGGGCGGAGGTGGAGCCCGTGGAGGCAAGCAGGATCGACGATCTCGTCCGCGCGAGGATCGACACGATCGAACAACTGGAGGCGGCAGTCGGCGAGCCGTTCCCGGCGATGAAAGAGAAGACCACGCCGTTCACGACACCGCTGATGCGCGACTTCATCGCGCAGGCACGGTTCTTCGTGCTGGCAACATCCGATGCGGCCGGGCACTGCGACAGCTCACCTCGCGGCGACCTGGTCAGTACAGTGCTCTTCCCGGACGAGAAGACCCTGATCCTGCCGGACCGGCCAGGGAACCGGCGCGCAGATTCGTACCGCAACATCCTCGAGAACCCGCATGTCGGAATTCTGTTCATCGTGCCGGGCAACGAAGAGGTCGTCCGCGTCAACGGCACTGCGTCGCTGTCCACGGATCCGGAACTCCTCGCCGAACTGGCGATGTCCGGCAAACCCGCACAGCTCGCCGTGATCGTGCGCGTGGACGAGGCCTACCTGCACTGTGCACGCGCACTGCTCCGCGCGAAGTTGTGGGAGCCGTCGACGTGGCCTGATCAGCGCTCGGTTCCGGCGATCCGGGACATGATCGCTCAGCAGCACCACCTCGACGTCTCCGAACTCGAACCGGCCCGGCAGGAGTCGTACCGCGAGTTCTTGTACTGACCACCCAGGTTGTTACTACGCCTACCAGGCGTCAGGGGGCGACGCGCTCGGACACCTGCGGCAGCACTGCCTCGAGGGCGAACGGAACCGACAGCGCCGTGTTCACCGACATGGCATTGGCGATGTCGGATCCGCTGTCGAGCAGGAGCATACGTCCGTCACGTACTGCCGGGAGCTGCTGGAACAACGGATTGTCGGTGACCTCGGCGGAGTCGACGTAGATCGGCATCACGATGAGCAGATCGGCGTCGAGCATTGCGAGGTTCTCGTCCGAGATCGGGATGAAGAAGTTCTCGGACGCGGTGGCCTCGACCTCCGGATTGTTCACGAACCCGAGATCCTGCATGAACTGCACGCGGGCGTCGCGGGAGACGTAGGCGCCCCATCCGTCGGCCGTGTAGGCCGCGACCGTCACGGTCTTCCCCTCGAACTCCGGGTGGTCGGCAGCGGCCTGTGCGAACTGCGCGTCGATGTCGCTCACCAGTTCGTCGCCCTTCTCGGGAACGCCGAGTGCGGTCGCGACCATCGTGATCTGGTCGTTGCGCGGTGTCAGGTACGCGGTGGCGCCTTCCGGTGGGCCCACCGTCGGGGCAATCCGGGAGAGCGTGTCGTATCGTGCTTGTTCACCCGAACTTGCCGTATCGAGAATCAGATCCGGTGCGAGAGTGGCGATCTGCTCGAACGACGGCTCCATGGTGCCGATGATCTCCGGTGACTCGGTGTACATCCCTTCGGCCCACGGGCCGACGCCGTCGCCTCCGAATGCGAGCCAGTCGCTCGCCGCCACCGGTTGCACACCGAGCGCGAGTGCGGTTTCCGCGTCGCCCCATCCGAGTGCCGCAACCCGCTCGGGCGCGGACTCGACGGTGACCTCACCGAACATGGTCTCGACGGTAGCGGGGAAGGCGCCGTCGCCGGCCGCGCCGGTGTCGCCGGAGGGCTCGTCGCTGCTGGAACCGCAGCCGGCGACGACCAGAGCCGCGGCGGCGATGAAGGCCGCACTTCGAATGTTCACAGGTGTCCTCGTTCCGTTGACCACGTGAGTGTGGATTAGGCCAGGACATCCTAACTCTGCGACAGGTGTGGTTGCGCACGGTCAGAGAGACTGCGCCCATCGGCCGATGTCGCCGCGCTCGAGCGCCAGGGCCAACAGTTCCGGGAACCTGTCGGGTGTGCAGGCGAACGCCGGGATGCCGAGTCCGGCAAGGGCGGCGGCGTTGTCGCGGTCGAACGACGGCGCACCGTCGTCGGACAGCGCCAGCAGCACCACCACCTGCACGCCCGCGTCCTTCATCGCAGCCATCCGTGTGAGCATCTCCGCGCGGATACCACCTTCGTACAGGTCGGAGATGAGAACGAACATCGATTCGGTGGGACGCGTGATCAATGACCGGCTGTATGCGATCGCCCGGTTGATGTCGGTACCGCCGCCGAGTTGCGTACCGAACAGCACATCGACCGGATCCGCCAGCTTGTCGGTCAGATCCACCACGGCCGTGTCGAATACGACCAGTGACGTGCGCAGCGCCCGCATCGACGCGAGCACAGCGCCGAACACCGATGCGTACACCACACTCGACGCCATCGACCCCGACTGATCGATCGCCAGAACCACGTCGCGCTGCACGGCCTGCGACCGCCGTCCGTATCCGATGAGGCGCTCCGGCACCACCGTCCGATGCTCCGGCAGATAGTGGGCCAGATTCGCGCGGATCGTGCGGTTCCAGTCGATGTCGCGCAGCTTCGGATTGGATGTGCGCGCCGAGCGGTTCAGTGCTCCCGTCACCGCGGCGCGAGTGTGCTGGGCGATTCTCTCCTCGATCGCGCGGACCACCTTCTCGACGACCATCCGGGCGGTGGCCTTCGTGGTCTCGGGCATCACCCGGTTCAGGCTCAGCAGCGTTCCCACGAGATGGACGTCCGGTTCGACGGCGTCGAGCATCTCCGGCTCGAGCAGCAGCTGCATCAAGCCGAGCCGGTCCATTGCGTCGCGCTGCATCACCTGCACCACCGAGGTGGGGAAGTACGTGCGGATATCGCCGAGCCACCGCGCGACACGCGGTGCCGACGAACCGAGACCTGCGCTGCGCGGACCACTTCCGTCGGCAGAGTCGCGACGGTCGTAGAGCGCGGCGAGAGCGCCGTCCATCGCGGAATCGCTCGAGGACCGGAGGGCGCAGGTCGATTCCTCCGCGGCTTCACCGAGGAGTAGACGCCAGCGGCGCATCCGCTCCTGGTCTGCTGGCCCTGTATCTTCCGGTAACGCTGCATCGACCTGATCGATATCGGTCGATGTGAAGGGGTCCGAAGACGTTGTCATGCGCGCACTCCCAGGATCAGTGCCGTTGCGGCCACGGCACGTCGGCCGCGTTCGACATCGACGGGGGCGGCGGTGCGGACCGTCGCACCGCCACGGAGAACAGCGCCGAGCGTTGCCCGTTCGGTCGCGTCGAAGCCGCCGAACGTGCGGCGCAGTACGGGAAGGACGTCGACGAAGTCCTGCCCGTGCAGCCCCGACACCCAGCGGTCGATCAGGGTCAGCAGTGCCCGATCGTGGATGAGCAGCAGCGCACCGTCGCCGACGAACCCGTCGATCCAGCGGGCTTTCGCCGCGGGTTCGCTGCCGATCGACAAAGCCCGGGACACACGCACCGCGGTGTCCCGTTCGTCGATGCGACCCATGTCGCGGAGCAGCCGCACGGCCCGGCCGGTGAGGATGCCGTCGACCTCGTCACGATCGGCGATGACAGCGAGGGTGTCGAGCCACCGCTGCGTGGACGCGGCGGCGTCGCGCAGAGCGAGCGCTGCGTGAACGGCGTCGACCTCGCGGCGCAGCGCGGCGGCCGCGTCGGTGTCGAGACCTGCCGCTGCAGCGGGCAGACCTGCGCAGATACGTACCAGTAGGGCATCAACGACGTGTGTGAGCGACGACAGGTCGGTGCCGCGCACATCGCCGTACCGCAGGGTGCGGATCAACGTGGGCAGCGCCGCCATCAGATGGGCGACGTCGTGATCGAGTGCGGCGGCGGTGTCGATCGATCGGAGCAGCTCGGGGACCGCGTCGCGCAGGTCGGCGAGCAACGCTTCTTCGAGAAGGCCGACCACCTGCGCCAGAGTGGTGTCGCGTTCGCGGGCCCGCTCGAGGACGAGCGCGCGAGCGGCGGATTCGACGGTCGTGCCCCAGCGGGACGCCTCCACGATCGCGACCGACAACTCGGGATCCCACTGCAGAGCCCAGGTCTCGCGGAACGTACCCGTCGATCGCACGTCGCCGGCGCGCGGCGCACCCCAGGGGATGCCGAGTACCCGCAGCCGGTGCAGCAGCCGCGAGCGTCCCAGATCGTTCTGCTTCCGCAGGTCGAGATCGAGAGCCTTGTTCTGCGCAGAGCGTTTGAGCCGCAGCGTCTTCGACGTGGCCTGCAGGTCGGCGTCGAGCGGCACTGTGGGAGTGTCGTCGGGGACACTGCCGAGGGCTTCCCCGACGACGAGAGTGCGGGTGACGAACTCGAGGAGTACGTCGTCGCCGTCGCACAGCACCGCGCGGGTGGCCTCGGTAACCTCGGCGAGCCCGGCGATCGGGCGAGTGCGCAACGCGGCCAGGGTGTCGGCGAGTCGGGTCGCTTCGATCACGTGAGCGCTCGAGACGGGAAGATCGCGTTCCCGCAGCGTTCGTGCGACCCGGGTGAGCCACCGCGTGATCGTGTCCTGCTGCTGGGTGAACAGGTGGTGGTACCAGCCGGGGGAGGTGATTCCCGCGCCGTACCCCGAGGTCGATGCCAACCGCGAATGTGTCCAGGGCACCCACGTCAGCGACGTCTTGACCTTGGGAAGTCCCTTGAGCAGCCGCGCATCCGGCGCCGCTGGACCGAGCTTGCCCGTCAGTGCTGGGGCGTGCATCGCGCCGCACACCACCGCGATCTTCAACGCGCCGGCCTTGATGGTGCTCCGCAGCACCTGACGCATGTGGGCCTCGCGCTGCGCGGTGTGGTCGTCGAGTACGTTGTCTTCGCGGAGCGCGGCCATGGCCGCGGTGATCGCGTCGAAATCGGCCATGTGATCGTGGCCGTCGCCCGGTGTCCCCGACTCGACGACTGTGTCCCACCACTGCTCGAAATCGTCGTACCCACCCGCGGCAGCGAGTGCGACGAGCGGATCCGGTCGATCCTGCTCGGGGGCCTTGTCTGCAGCGAGTATCTGCGCCGCGGGTAGGTCGCAGAACCGCACGTCGGCGTCGTGCAGGATCGCCCAGCGCAGTGCCTGCCATTCCGGCGAGAACGCGGCGAGCGGCCAGAACGCCGCGGTCGCGGGTTCGCCGGTGGCGTACGCGAGCAGCGCCACCGGCGGTTGCAGATCGTCGGAGGCGGCCAGTGCGACGAGCGGGTCGGCGTCGGACGGCCCCTCGATGAGGACGGTATCGGGTTCGAACTCGGTGAGGGCACGCAGTACCGCACGGGCGGAACCCGGGCCGTGATGCCGGATCCCGAGCACCCGTACCTGAGCGGACTCAGTCACCCGGTGACCTCGCGGCAGGACCGGTAGAAGTCGGCCCAGTCGGTGCGCTCACGCACCACGGCCTCGAGGTACTCGATCCACACCTGCCGGTCGGCCGTGGGGTCCTTCACGACCGCACCGAGAATCCCGGCCGCGACATCGGACGCACGCAGCACACCGTCGCCGAAATGCGCCGACAGCGCCAGACCGTTGGTGACCACCGAGATCGCCTCGGCCGTGGACAGCGTGCCCGACGGGGACTTGAGCTTGGTCCGCCCGTCGGTGGTCACGCCCGACCGCAACTCCCGGAATACCGTCACGACACGGCGGATCTCCTCTGCGGCGGCAGGCACCTGTGGAAGCTCGAGGGATCTCCCGAGTTGCTCCACCCGACGCGCGACGATCGCGACCTCGTCCTCCTCGCTGGCGGGCAGCGGTAGCACCACGGTGTTGAAGCGCCTGCGCAACGCGGAGGACAGATCGTTGACCCCGCGATCGCGGTCGTTGGCCGTCGCGATGACGTTGAAACCCTTCGCCGCCTGCACCTCCATGCTCAGCTCCGGCACCGGCAACGTCTTCTCCGACAGCACGGTGATCAGCGCGTCCTGCACATCGGCCGGGATACGGGTGAGCTCCTCGACACGCGCAATCGCGCCGTCGCGCATCGCGGTCATGATCGGTGACGGAACGAGCGCTGCCGGTGACGGGCCCTCGGCGAGCAGACGCGCGTAGTTCCAGCCGTATCGGATCGCTTCCTCCGCGGTGCCTGCGGTGCCCTGCACCAGCCGGGTCGAGGAACCGGAGACCGCAGCCGCGAGATGCTCCGAGACCCAGGTCTTCGCCGTGCCGGGAACACCGAGCAGCAGCAACGCGCGATCGGTCGCGAGGGTTGCCACGGCCACTTCCATGAGGCGGCGTGGCCCGACGTACTTCGGTGAGATCACCGTGCCGTCGGACAGCTCGCCGCCGAGGAGATAGGTCACGACTGCCCACGGGGACAGCTGCCACGACGGTGGGCGCGGACGGTCGTCGAGTCGGGCGAGCACGGCGAGCTCGTCGGCATACTGCTGTTCCGCGTGGGGGCGCAGCAGTGTCTGCTCGTCGATGACGTTGTCGGTCAACTCAACTCCTCGTGAAGGGTACGGCGTTGATTCAGGATGTCTGCGGCGGTGGCGAAGCGGTTCAGCCGGTCGAGATTGTCGGTGCGGGTGGCGGCGTCGGCGAACAGGTCGCCCACCTCGTACGGTGCGCGGTGCGCGAGCAAGGTGGTCAGCGAACGGAACGTGTTCGACTTCGGTGCTGCGGCGGTGTAGAGAGCCGAGAGCACTCTCTCGGCGACGTCGGCAGGCCACGGCGCCGTCAGTGCGTCGAGCAGGATCGTGTCGAGCAACTGTGTGTCCGATGCCCGGCGCAGGTGCTCGACGAGGACGGCACGGGGGAGCGCGCCGGCGACGAGTTCGCCCACTGTCCCGTCGCGGCGGAGTAGTGCGCTCGCCCACTGTTCGTCGTGGTGACAGGCGGTGGCAGTGTCCCATCCCTGTCTCAGCGGGTCGCCGAGATCGTTGGAGACTTCCGATGCGAGGACGTCGTCGGGGGTGCGGTCGGCGTCGCACCACGCGGCGAGCGGTGCAGAGGCGGCGAGCGACCACGCGCGGTGCGCCTCGACCGTGCCCAGCCTGCTCGGGCCCCGAACCTCGAGACCGTCACGCAGGGCGGCGGCGTCGAGCGTGCCGGGTAGCGAGATGGACAGGGTGGATCCGTCGATTCGTGTCCAGTCGTGTACCCGCTGTGCCATGCGGCGGCCGAACGCAGACTCGGGGAGGCGGCGCAGGAGCCTTACGGCGACCTCGCGGATTCTGCCGCTGCGATCGTCGAGGGCTCGCTCGAGCAGTTCTTCGTCGTGGGTGCCGAGCCCGGGGGAGAGTGACTCGAGGAGGGTGAGTCGTGTCGCCGCGTTCTCCGATGCCCACACGGCTGCCAGTCGCGCGGTCGCGGCGGCAGGGTCGGCGGCGCGTAGATCCTCGAACCACGCGCGTCGCCTGGCCGGTGTTCCGTGCAGCCACATGTCGTCGTCGGCCGGATCGGGTTCGAGCAGCGGTGTCCACCGCGGATTCTGCGCCGCGACCCACTGGCCGCGCGGCCCGGCGAGTGCGATCAGTGCCGCGCGGTGCGTGCCTTCGGTGGATGTCGCCCGATCCAGTAGGTTCACGACCAGCTCGGCTGGGGACTTGAATCGTGCTGCGGCACTGAACCATTCGTCCAGGAGATCGGATCCGACGGTGAGGAGGCCGAGGAATCTCTCCGTCGCGGCGGGAGGAAGTTCGGGGCGGGTGTCGTGGGGGGCGACGCCGGGGCGGGGATGAGGAGTGGGGACAGTTCCTCCTGCGAGGAACACCGATTCGAGTGCTGCCGCGGCGAGCAGGCGATGCTCGGCGGTGCCGATCGTGGCGGCGGCGTCGTCGGCGGTGTGCAGAGAATCGAAGGTCGGTGTCGCGCGAGCCGTCCCCAGAAGCGCCGTTGTGGTGAGTGTGTCGATACCGGTACTGCTCACTGCGGCGCCCCTTCTGCGGTGCTGGACAAGTCGGCAGTGTCGGACAAGTCGGCCGCGGCGAACAGTGCGGCGGGAGTGACGGTGCGTCCGTCCCAGTCGCCGCACACCGTCGCAGAACGCCCGCCCGCGACCGCGAGCAGCCGCCACCGGTCGTTGTCGTCACCTCCGAGGGGCAGTGCCCGGCCGTCTTCGTCGACGAGATACCAGCCGTCGTCGGAGCGGACGGGGGTCACTGCGTCGAGGAGCATGGGCCACGACCGCGTCCACGGGTCGGCGGCCAGCGCATCGGCGTAGTCGGTCAGTGCATCGTCGAGGTCCGTTCCCGGCAGCGACGAGATCTGCGCCGGAGGGCCGTGCTGAGTTCCGAGCTGGGCGCGCAGTGGTGCGGCGGCCGGGTAGAAGTGCAGGTCGGCGTCGATGGCGGTGCCGACCATCGGCGCTGCGTCCGGGAACCGCTGCGTGCCGTGAGCGAAGTCGAGCAGGATCGCCCAGCGTCTGCAGGTGCGTCCGCGTAGCCACACTTTTCGGGTGTATATGCGATTGTCCTCGGTGATGCGGGTGGCAAGTACCTGCCAGTGATCGCGGACGGGGGGTTCGCGGCGGACATCGTCGGCCTTCGTCGGGAAGCCGAGGTGGGTGTGCACGGACCGGGCGAGAGGCTCGGGCAGCGAGGTCACGTCGCGGTATGCCCGGATGAGCAGGTAGATCCGGCCGTACTCGGACAGAAGTCTTGCGGGCCAGCCGATTCCGGAGGAGGCGACACCTGGGAGGCTGCGGAGCATCGAGGCGATACCCGGTGCCTGCGCGTCGATCATGCGGGAGGCCGCCGCGTCGTAGGTGCTGTAGTCGTGGGTGATCGACCCGAGTCCGCTGCGGACGCGGTCGGTGAGCCAGCGTTCGAGGTCGTCGAGCCCCGCCGCGACACGTTCGGCGCGTCGTTGTGCCGTCGCGGGGTCGGGTGTCTTCGCTGCGGATTCGGCGTCGGTGGCGGTGCCGCCGATTGTGGTGGCGGCTTGTTCGGCCTTCTCGGATCGGCTGTCGAGCCAGTCGGCTGCGAAGGCCGGTTCGGCGCCCTCCGGGGTGTTTCCCGCCGCCCACAGTGTCAGCAGGCTCAGCGCGTGCTTGCACGGGAACTTCCGGCTCGGGCACGAACAGTGGAATGCGGGACCGGTGAGGTCGACTGTGGTGGCGTAGGGCTCGGACCCGCTACCGCGGCACAGTCCCCAGAGTGACCGCTCGGAGTGTCCGGTGTCGGACCATGCGGACGAGAGCCGGCGGGCAGCCGCCATCGACGCCGGATCCGGGGCTGTCGCGGTGATCTGTTCGAGGGTCCAGGGGGGTGTCACGGTGAAGAAACGTACGGCAGCACTCCGACAGATCCGTAAACGATCAGGACGATGCGTGTTCGGTCAGGCGGCGGCGGATCCCGTCGACGAACAGGGTCAATCCGAAGTCGAATCGGACCGCCGGGTCGCCGTCGAGCAGGTCGTCGTCCGACGTCGCGACGTTCTCGGTCGCGGTATCGGGAGAGATCGGCGACCGGGTGAGCGCCCCGAGTTCGGCGAGTTGGAGGCGGGATTGCTCGTCGACGGTGTGGCCGAGGACATAGTGCAGCAGCGCGTAGCCGGTGAGTTCGGCGTGCGCGCGGGAGAGTCCCGCGCGCTGCGCGGCCGTGACGAGGCTGTCGCGGGCGGGGGAGGTCGTCAGGCGTGAGGCGTAGGTCGCGGCGACCAGTTCGGCGCCGTCGCGGTGGGCGAGCAGTGCGCCGCGAAGGCGATAGGCGAGTTGGGTGAGTGCGGCCTCCCATGTGTCGGCGGACGGTGGTGCGTCGACGCCGTCGAGGATTCGGTCGGCCATCGCGCCGAGCAGGGTCTGCTTGTTGGGGAAGTGCCAGTACAGCGCGCCCGGCTGCACACCGAGCGAGGTCGCGAGTTTACGCATGGTCAGGTCGCCCAGGCCGTACTCGTCGAGTATCGCCATGGCGCCGTCGAGGACGTCGCCGCGTCGCAACTGCACGGTCTTTTCTCCCTCTCTCGTGGTCGGTCCGCGTTGACACTATCGGACCTCGACCCTAACCTGAACGCTGTTCAAGTGAACGGTGTTCAAGTTTCGATCCTCAGGAGTTCGCAGTGACACACGCCCCCGCCCGAGTCGACATCCTCGAGCTCGCACGTGACCAGGTACTCCGACGCGGCGAGGGGCTCGACCGCGCCCAGACCCTCGAGGTCCTTCGCCTGCCCGACGATCGGCTCGAAGACCTGCTCTCGCTCGCCCACGAGGTGCGGATGGCCTGGTGTGGGCCAGAAGTCGAGGTCGAGGGCATCATCAGCCTCAAGACCGGCGGGTGCCCCGAGGACTGCCACTTCTGTTCCCAGTCCGGACTGTTCGCCTCACCCGTCCGCTCGGCCTGGCTCGACATCCCCGCCCTGGTCGAGGCCGCCAAGCAGACCGCGAAGACCGGAGCGACCGAATTCTGCATCGTCGCTGCGGTCCGCGGGCCCGACGCCAGGCTGATGGCGCAGGTCGCGGCCGGCGTCGAGGCCATCCGCGGGGAGGTCGACATCCAGGTCGCGTGTTCGCTCGGCATGCTCACCCAGGATCAGGTGGACCAGCTCGCCGCACTCGGCGTGCACCGCTACAACCACAACCTCGAGACCGCAAAATCCTTCTTCCCCCAGGTTGTCACCACGCACACGTGGGAAGAACGGTGGGAGACGCTACGCATGGTCCGCGAAGCCGGGATGGAGGTCTGCTGCGGCGGCATCCTCGGTATGGGTGAGACCCTCGAACAGCGCGCCGAGTTCGCCGCTGACCTCGCCGCCCTCGAACCCGACGAGGTTCCGCTCAACTTCCTCAATCCGAGGCCCGGAACCCCGTTCGGCGACCTCGACGTGCTGCCCGCGTCGGAGGCGCTCGCGGCCGTCGCGGCCTTCCGTCTCGCGTTGCCGCGCACGATTCTCCGGTTCGCCGGCGGCCGTGAGATCACCCTCGGCGATCTCGGGGCGAAACAGGGCATCCTCGGCGGCATCAACGCCGTGATCGTCGGCAACTACCTGACGACGCTCGGTCGGCGCGCCGAGACGGACCTCGACCTCCTCGACGAACTGAAGATGCCGATCAAGGCTCTCGGCGAGAGCATCTGACGGTGTTCGATGCGTACACCGGCGCCGAGAGCGTCGATGGGATCGACCCGGGCCGATCCTCTGCGGTCGTGAAAGGCCTGGAACCGCCACGGTTCTGCGCCCATTGCGGCCGTCGGATGATCGTGCAGATCGCACCCGACGGATGGTGGGCCCGCTGCTCACGGCACGGAACGATCGATTCCTGGCGAGACGACCAGTGCTGAGAGCGCCGTGGCCGGCCGCACCACGACCGCGCGAGGGGCGCGGGACGAGTCACATCCGGTCTGCAATTCGGGCCCGCAGATGTGCCAGCAGGTCGGATCCGTCCCGGCTTCCGCGCGGGCCGTGTCCTTCCGGCGTCGTCATCCGGCCCGCATCGGAGCGGGTCCATTCCCGGACCGCCCACCGTTCGGTGATCGCCCAGCGTCCGTCCCGTCGCTCCATCAGATCGATGAACCGCGCGCCACTGGTGAAATCGTCGCGGTCGGGATGTCCCCAATGCGTGTTGGTGGAATAGGCCTCGCTGATCGCGACATCGCCGAACAGTTCGACGAGATGGTTGCCGACATGGTGCATCGTGCCGCCGAGCAACTCCAGCCGCGGCTTCACCCACGCGATGTACTCGTCCACGTTGCCGTCGAATCCGGTGTGGTGGTCGATGCCGTCCAAGTGGTAACAGTCCCGCACCAGATCGAAGTCGAGTCGGTCGATGCCGCGGCAGTACCGCAGCACCACCTCTCGGATGTCCTGCTTGTCGAGAAGATCCTGTAGTGCTCGCGACGTGTCGGTCACGCTGTCCCCTCCTTGAGTCCGACCATCCAGTCGAGCAGAGACGGAATATCGTCGGATGTGATGCCGAATGCCACCGGCCGGAACACCACGACGGTCGCGCCTTGCGCGTGCCACTCGCGGGCCCGATCCGCAGTGGCCGACAGATCGACTGAGCCGGAACTGTCGCGGACCGGTGTCACCGACACCTGGATCCTGATGGAGTCGGGGTCGCGACCCTGCTCGGAGAAGCATTGCCGGAGCAGGGCGACAGACTCGGGGAAGGTCGTCATGTCGGTCGGGTTGACCGTCCAGCCGTCGGCCACCCGGGCGATCCGTTCGAAATTGCGCCGGCTCGGGCCGAATCCGAACAGCACCGGCACGCGGGCTTGTACCGGAAGCGGATACGAGTGGAAGTCCTCGAACGAGTAGCCACGTCCGCTGAACGAGGCCGGCGGCGTTCCCCACAGTTCCCGGCATGCCGCGACGGTCTGTTCCATGCGGCCGAATCGAGCGTCGAACGGCATCCCCGTTGCGGTGTACTCGTCCTCCTGCCAGCCGACACCCATTCCGATCGCGACGCGCCCGTCCGAGAGCGCGTCCAGGGTGGCTAGTTGCTTGGCCAGCAGGACGGGGGGACGCAGGGTCGCGATGAGCACCGAGACCCCGAGTCGGGCGCGCCGGGTCACCGCCGCGACCGACGACAGCAGCGAGATCGGCTCGAACCACGGATGTTCCAGTGCGAAGGTGAACCCGTGGGTGGCGACTCGCTCGGCGTGCGCAGCCGCGGTGAAGCCGACGTGATCTCCGGTGGAGATCAGATCGACTCCCACTCGGTCGGCTTCGGCGGCCAGATCCAGCACCGACCGGATCCGGCCGTCGTAGAGTGCCTCCGCGCCGAGGACGTTGAGTCCGACCTCCAACGCGGTCACCGGCCGAGCATCCGCTGCGCGTGACCGCCGGACTGTACCTGTGGATCGGTGGAGATGCTCATGTAGGACCCTTCTCACGTTCTGGGGATTTCTGCGAAGGATCACACGGGGGCCGTGACGCGCGGAAGCTGTTTCCACTGAACGGGACTCGCACGGACATCCCGGGTGGGTGCTGCGTACGGCGCACCGTGCCGTGGTGCCGGGGTGGTCAGAGTCCTGGGACGGTGACGGCGTGGTCCTCGATGTAGTCGACGACGAGTTCCCGCCGCGCGATCTTCCAGCTGCCCTTCACCCGCGTGTACTCGTCGCGGTACCGGATGGCGAACGCGTTGTCGCGTATACCGTCGCGACCGCGATACAGGTGATGCGCCAGGCAGTACACCGTCCCGGTGGCGCTGTCGCCTTCCACATCGAGGACCTGCTGGTGCACGGCATGGTGGGTGGCGTGCAGGTGTGCGGTGCCGTCGAGTACGACCGCGACGATCGCCCCGGCACCTACTGTGACCACATTCTCGGTGCCGCGGGTCACTGCGGGAGGTTGCACGAATTCGGCGTCCTCGGTGAACAGGGAGGCCAGAGCGGCACGGTCTCGCTCATCGACCGCGAGTGCGTAGCGGCCTGCGAGTTCCGACGGGGTGTTCATGGCGACGAGTATGCAGCCTTCGGATCTGTCACCGGCTACTGTGCCCGCTCACTGGAATCTGCCGCTCAGTGAGATCAGGCAAGACCAGATGCGGAGACCTCTTCAGCGTCCGAGTTCCGCGGATGGCGAGGAATGGGAGAACACCGATGAAGTTGAGGGAGTCGCCGGCGCAACCGATTTCCGCGTCGAGTGTGCAGTTGTTGTCGCATTCTTCGAGAGGGAGAGACAACAACTGCGCACTCGATCGAGGGTCAGCGGACGGGGCCGGTCTCGAGTGCCGGCACCGGGGGACGGTTCGTGGATCGACTCGAATGAATCACCGCCGGGACGTCGTAGGGCTATGCCTCGACGGCGTTCGACAACGAAGTGAGACGGTCGGCCTCGAGATCGGTGAGAACCAGCCTCGTCGAGTCGAGCAATGCGGGGAGTTGCTCGATGCGGCTTGCGCTCGCGATCGGCGCGGCGATGCCGGGACGCTGTGACAGCCACGCGAGTGCAACCGTGGGAATCTCGACGGCGTGAGCGGTCGCGATCTCGGCGAGCGCATCGATCACTGCGAGCCCGCTCTCGGAGAAGTATTGCGAGGCCATCCGCCCGCGAATGCCGGCCTCGAGATCCTCCGACGTCCGGTACTTACCGGTGAGGAAACCTGCGGCGAGTCCGTAGTAGGGCAGTACACCCAGATTGTGCTCGGCGACGAGCGGGGCGTACTCCTGTTCGTACTCTGCGCGATGCACGAGGTTGTAGTGCGGCTGCAGCGACACGGGTCGGGCGTAGCCGCCCTCGTCTGCAATCGCGAGCCACTCGGCGATGCGCGCGGGGGAGTAGTTCGACAGGCCGACGTAACGGACCTTCCCGCTCTGGACGAGCGCATCGAACGCCGCCACCGTCTCCGCCAGTGGCGTCTCGGGATCGTCGGAGTGTGCGAAATACAGGTCGATGTGATCGGACTGTAGGCGCTCGAGAGACGCGGCGGCGGCGGCCGCAACATTCTCCGGTGCCAAACCTATGAATTCGGGGTGATGGGCGACCTTGGTTGCCACCATCATCTCGGAGCCGATACCGCGAGCGGCTTTCCAGTTTCCGAGGATGGTCTCGGATTCGCCACCGGAGTTGCCGGGGGCGAAGGCGGAGTACGAGTCGGCGGTATCGACGAAGTTACCGCCTGCGGCCATGAATGCATCGAGGATCTCGAACGACGTGGTCTCGTCGGCTGTCCAGCCGAGCGTGTTGCCGCCCAATGCAAGAGGGTAGATATCGAGCTCGGAATTTCCGATTGTTGCCACTGCACTCCTGTCGTCGGCGTGATGTACCACGCGCACCCTACTCCCGGAGAGGAAAACACCCGGTCGGTCATCCCGGCGGGCGAAGCGCTGCGAATTCGTCGGTGACACGCAGGCGGGAATCGGTGAATCGATACAGCGCCGGAGGTCGGCCGCCGCTCTTGCCGGACGGTGCGGTCGTGCCGGTTCGGGTGAGGACCTTCCGGCGGGCGAGTACCCGTTGGAGATTGGTGGCATCGACCTGGTAACCGATTGCTGCGCAATATATCTCGCGCAGCGTCGACATCGAGAACTCCGCGGGCGCGAGTCCGTACGCGATGTTGGTGTACGACAGTTTCGCGGCAAGGCGAGCGTGTGCGTTGGTGACCATGATCCGGTGATCGAACGACATCTCGGGTAGGTCCGCGACCGGATGCCATGACGTGTCGCCGGGTAATTGTGGGTCGGAGGTGATCGGCACCAGGCCGAGGTAGGTCGACGCAATGGTGCGGGCGCCGGGCACCCGATCGGGATCGGAGAAGACCGAGAGCTGCTCGAGATGGGCCACCTCGCGTACGTCGACCTTCTCGGCGAGTTGGCGTCGTGCGGACGACATGAGGTCCTCGTCGTCGCGGAGCCGGCCGCCGGGAAGTGACCAGGTGCCCGACTGGGGGTCGAGTGCGCGTTGCCATAGCAGAACGCCGAGTTCGGGAGCGGACGGGGGAGTGCCCGAGGCGTCGGAGAAGTGGCGAATCTGGAACACCACGATGAGCACTTCGTGACCGGTGTTACTATATGGCATGTTTTCGACCCTAAGTCGAAAACCCCGAGAACGGAAATCCGAGCACAGTCCGCCCGGATTGCACTCCACGAAGGAGCAACGCCATGACCACGACCGAGTGGGCAGGAACCGCCGCAATCGTCGACGGGCCAGGTGGCTACTCCGGCATCGAGGCGACGCCGGAGTGGGCCGACGAGGTTCGCAGGCTTGCCCGCGAGCAGAACGCGACACTGCTGGCGCACAACTACCAGTTGCCGGCCATCCAGGACATCGCCGATCACGTCGGCGACTCGCTGGCACTCTCGCGGATCGCCGCGGAGGCAGAAGAAGGCACCATCGTGTTCTGCGGTGTGCACTTCATGGCCGAGACCGCCAAGATTCTCAGCCCGAACAAGACCGTGTTGATCCCCGACGAGCGCGCCGGCTGCTCGCTCGCCGACTCCATCGACGCGGATCAGTTGCGTGAGTGGAAGGCGGAGCACCCCGACGCCGTCGTCGTCTCCTACGTCAACACCACGGCCGAAGTGAAGGGCCTGACCGACATCTGCTGCACGTCGTCGAACGCCGTCGACGTCGTGGCGTCCATCGACCCCGATCGCGAAGTGCTGTTCCTTCCCGACCAGTTCCTCGGCGCGCACGTCAAGCGCGTGACCGGCCGGGACAACATCCACATCTGGGCAGGCGAATGCCACGTGCACGCAGGCATCAACGGCGAGGAACTCGCCGCGCAGGCCAGGTCGCACCCCGATGCCGACCTGTTCGTCCACCCCGAGTGCGGCTGCGCCACGTCGGCGCTCTATCTCGCCGGTGAGGGCTTCGTGCCCGACGACAAGGTCAAGATCCTCTCGACCGGCGGCATGATCGAAGCCGCACGCACGACCGGCGCCAAGCAGGTGCTGGTGGCCACCGAGGTCGGCATGCTGCACCAGCTGCGGAAGGCCGCGCCCGGCATCGACTTCCAGGCGGTCAACGACCGCGCCTCGTGCCCCTACATGAAGATGATCACCCCGGCTGCCCTGCTGCGCTGCCTCCGTGAGCGCAAGGACGAGGTCCACGTCGACCCCGCGGTCGCCGAACGTGCTCGACTGTCGGTGCAGCGAATGATCTCCATCGGCAATCCCGGTAGCGGAGAGTGACGTCCACCGTGAGCGTCGGGGTGAGCTGGGAAGCGCACACCGACCTCGTCGTGGTGGGCGGCGGCGTCGCCGGGCTCACCGCAGCGCGTGCCGCCTCACTGCGAGGCCTGCAGGTGCTCACGGTGAGTAAAGGCGGTCCCACCGACACCGCGACGCAGTACGCGCAGGGTGGCATTGCCGTCGTCGCACCGACCGGTGACAGCGTCGGATCCCACGTCGCGGACACACTCGCCGCGGGCGGCGGCCTCTGCAACGAGACCGTCGTCCGCTCGATCGTGGCCGCAGGCCCCGACGCGATCGCTGCCCTGACCGATCTCGGAGCGGTGTTCGATCGCGGGCGCGACGGCGACGTCTCCCGAACCAGAGAAGGAGGGCACAGCACCCGTCGGATCATCCACTCCGGCGGCGACGCCACCGGCGCAGAAGTTCAGCGGGCCCTCGGTGCTGCCGGCCTCCCGACGCTCTTCGGTGCCGCCGTCGCCCGCGTACTCACCGACGCGCGCGGCGTCACCGGAGTGCTGATCCGCGACGAGCGCGGCTTCGGTGTCATCCACGCCCCCGCGGTCCTGCTCGCGACCGGTGGGCTCGGACAGCTGTACGCGTGCAGCACCAACCCCGCAGGCGCGACCGCCGACGGCCTCGCCCTCGCATTGCACGCCGGCGCCCGCGTTGCCGACATCGAGTTCGTGCAGTTCCACCCCACGGTGCTGTTCGCCGCCGAAGGCCTCGGGCGACGCCCGCTCATCAGCGAAGCGGTCCGTGGGGAAGGTGCAACCCTGGTCGATTCCCGCGGCCGGTCCGTCACCGACGGCGTGCACCCGCTCGGCGACCTCGCCCCGCGCGACGTGGTGTCCCGCGCGATCGCCGAACGCGTCGCCGAGCTCGGTGACGACCACGTGTTCCTCGACGCCCGCCACCTCGAGGGCTTCGCGCAGCGCTTCCCGACCATCACCGCGTCCTGCGCGGAGGCCGGACTCGACCCCGCGCAGGACCTGCTGCCGGTCGCGCCGGCGGCGCACTATTCGTGCGGTGGGATCATCACCGACGAGCACGGCCGAACCGAGGTTCCCGGACTGTATGCGGCCGGTGAGGTCGCGCGCACAGGACTGCACGGCGCGAACCGCCTCGCATCCAACAGCCTGCTCGAAGGTCTCGTGACAGGGGAGCGGGCCGGCGCGGCAGCGGCTGCGGAACGCGGCGGCCTTCGTGTCGAAGCGCTCGACGCGACGGTGCCGATGCTTCCCCGTCTCGATCGCACGGAATTGCAGTACGTGATGACCCGCGATGCGCTCGTCGTCCGCGACGAGGCCGGTCTTGCTGCCGCAGAGACGATCTTGGCGGGCGCACGCACACACGCGTGCGATGAGGTCACCGACCTCGAGGACGCCACCCTCACCCTCGCGGCCCGCGCCCTCGTCGGTGCGGCACTGCGCCGAACCGAATCCCGCGGATGTCACACCCGGCGGGACCACCCGACCCCGGATCCCGACCAGGCGTACTCCCTCGACCAGCGTCTGGGCGATGACGGAGAACTCGTCGTGACCACCCCTCAACTCACAGGAGCGAACTGACATGGCCACCGTGCTGCCCGCCGGACTCGACCTCGACGAGACCCGCGCTCTCGTGCGACAGGCTCTCGACGAGGACCTGCGGTACGGACCGGACGTCACCACCGACGCGACGGTTCCCGCCGGCGCGGTCACCGTCGCGACCATGGCGCCGCGACAGGCCGGCGTCGTCGCGGGTCTGGATGTGGCGTTGCTCGTGCTCGACGAGGTCCTCGGTGCCGACCACTACACGGTGCGAAGCCGGGTCGAGGACGGGCATCGCGTGGTCGCAGGCGAACCCGTGCTCACCCTCGAAGCACCCACCCGCGGCCTGCTCACCGCCGAACGAACCATGCTCAACCTCGTGTGCCACCTGTCGGGGATCGCCACCACCACATCGCATTGGGTCGACGCGGTCGCAGGCACCGAGGCGAAGATCCGCGACAGTCGCAAGACACTCCCCGGTCTGCGGGCACTGCAGAAGTACGCCGTACGTGTCGGTGGCGGCGTCAACCACCGCATGGGGCTCGGCGACGAGGCCCTCATCAAGGACAACCACGTTGCCGCTGCAGGGTCGGTGATCGCGGCGCTGCGCGCGGTGCGTGCGCACGCACCGGGCATCGCGTGCGAGGTCGAGGTCGACAGCCTCGAGCAGTTCGACGAGGTCCTGGCAGAGAACGTGGAACTGATCCTGCTCGACAACTTCCCGCTGTGGCAGACGCAGATCGCGGTGCAGCGCCGCAACACCCATGCTCCGGGCACCCGGCTGGAAGCGTCGGGTGGGCTCACCCTCGAGGTGGCCACCGACTATGCGCGCACAGGCGTCGACTACCTCGCGGTCGGTGCGTTGACGCATTCGGTCACGGTGCTCGACTTGGGCTTGGACATGTGACGGCTCGGACATGTGACGGCTCGGACATGTGTGTTTCCGGTGGCGAAGCGGGAGGTCATGGCGTAGAACTACGAGTGACCCTGTGAGAGCGCTCACCGGAGTCATCGGCGGGTCAGGGGGCCCGCAGTGTAGGGGAGTAGAAGGACGACACATGCGGCTGCCGATGTCACCGACCGATTCGATGTTCCTGCTCGGTGAGACCCGCGAACATCCGATGCATGTCGGTGGTCTCGTCATGTTCGGGGCGCCGGAGGGACGCACGGCGAGCGACCTGCGACAGATGTTCGTCGACGCGGTCGCCCGCAGCGAGGTCGAGGATGTCGCACCGCTGTGGCGCAAGAGGGCCGTTCGTTCCCTGACCACCTTCGGTCAGTGGGCCTGGGAGGACGATCCGGCGTTCGATCTCGACTACCACGTGCGATTCAACGCGCTGCCGCGTCCGGGATCCACCACCGAATTACGCGAACTGGTCTCGCGCCTGCATGCGCCGCTGCTCGACCGCAGCCGCCCGCTGTGGGAGATGCACCTGATCGAAGGGCTCGACGACGGCCGGTACGGGCTCTACATGAAAATGCACCATGCCCTCGCCGACGGTGTCGGCGCGATGCGGCTGCTGCGCCGTGCCTTGAGCACGGACCCCCACGAGACGGACATGCTTGCGCCGTGGGCTGCCCCCGACAGCTCGGATCCGAAGCGCTCCGTCGTCGGTGCCGCCATCGAACTGCCGAGCACCGCGGTGCGTGCTGCCCGCGGAGTGATCTCGGAGGCGTTCGGTCTCGTGCCCGCGATCGTCGGGACCGTCGACCGTGCACTGCACGATCGGGGCGGATCGTTGTCGCTCGCGGCACCGCAGACGATCCTCAACGTGCCCATCGCGGGTTCGCGGCGGTTCGCCGCGCGCGCGTGGCCCCTCGAACGCCTCCGGTCGGTGGCCACGGCATCGGATTCGACCATCAACGACGTGGTTCTCGCGATGTGCTCGGGGGCGCTGCGCACGTTCCTGGCCGAACAGGATTCGCTTCCTGACGAATCGCTGGTCGCGATGGTGCCTGTCGCGCTACGGAACGACAAGAACACCGGCAACGACCTCGGTGTCCTGATGTGCTCGCTCGGAACCGACCGGCCGGAGACGGCGGAGCGGCTTTCCGGGGTGCGCGCCTCGATGGCCGCGGGAAAGAAGTCCATGAGCGGGATGTCGACCCTGTCCCGCTTGGCCGCCAGCGCAGTCGGAATGGCTCCGTTGGCGGTGGGTGTATTGACCGGGAACCGTGTGCTGTCGCGTCCGGCGTTCAATGTCATCATCTCGAACGTGCCCGGCCCCGACACTCCGCTCTATTGGAACGGTGCACGCGTCGATGCGGTGTATCCGCTCTCCGTTCCGCTGGACGGGCAGGCGCTGAACATCACGTGCACCAGCACGGACGATCGGATTGCGTTCGGGCTCACCGCGTGCCGACGTACCGTACCGGATCTGGGAAGGCTGCTCGATCACCTCGACGTCGAGCTCGTCGCGCTCGAACACACCGTCGGGATCCCGGTCGCGAGGAACATTACCGACGCGGACACCCGGGCATGATCGTGTCCGTCAGGTGCAACAGTTCGGGTCGAGGACCACGCGGAGTGCGTCGAGGGATTCGGCTCGGGCACGGTAGTAGACGTTCATTCCGCGGCGTTCGGCGACGACCATGCCTGCCTTCTTGAGCTGGCCCAGGTGGTGACTGACGGTCGATTCCGCGAGGTTCACTCCGGTGGCGAGATCGCACGTGCAGACCTCACCGGTGTCGGCGGTGAGCAGGATCGACATGAGTTTGATCCGGGTGGGATCGGCGAGTGCCTTCAGTCGTAGCGCGACCTGAAGGGCTGCTTCGTCGCTCATCGGCGCGGCGGAGACCGGTGTGCAGCAGATGGGTGCGCTGACATCGACGACGGGCAGTGCTTTCGGCATGACGCCCACTCTACGCAGCTTCTTGACTTATATCGAAAAGGCGCGCACCCTGAGCTCCGTCAGTAGTTCGATGTATATAGAAAAGGTGTTCGTCATGTCCCGAGCCCAGCTCGCCCTCAACGTCGACGACCTGCAGCAGGCCGTCATCTTCTACTCGAAACTGTTCAACGTCGAACCCGCGAAAGTGAAGCCGGGGTACGCGAACTTCGCGATCGCCGAACCTCCGCTCAAGCTGGTGCTGCTCGAGAACCCCGGAAAGGGCGGCACGATCAACCACCTCGGCGTCGAGGTGGAGTCCAGCGAGAAGGTCCACGACGAGATTGCGCGGCTCACCGGCGAGGGACTGTTCACCGACGAGGAGATCGGCACCACCTGTTGCTTCGCCACCCAGGACAAGGTGTGGGTCACCGGGCCTGCGGGCGAGAAATGGGAGGTGTACACGGTGTTGGCCGATTCCGACACGTTCGGTTCGACTCCGCAACACCTCGACGGCCCGGCTACGGCAGGCGACGGTACGTGCTGCACCTCCAGCACAACGTAGGTCGCTGCTCGCCCACTCGGTGCTGCCGGCAGACTATGACGGAAACCGGGTCTCGGCGATGATTGCCCGGTAGGTCTCGACCGCATCGGTGGGCCGGCGGGTAAGGCTCGGATCGGTCTGCACATCTACCGTGTACAGCCCGAATCGTGCTGTGTAGTCGCCCCACTCGTAGTTGTCGGTGAGCGACCAGTAGTTGTATCCGAACACCGGGGCACCGTCGGCGATCGCACGTCCCATCGCGTCGACGTGCTCGCGCAGGTGCCGCGACCGGGTCCAGCCGTCGCTGCGTGGGGTGCCGTCGGCCGTGGCCATCCCGTTCTCCACCACGTACAGCGGGACACCCGGGTAGCGCCGGGTGTAATCCATGAGGGCGTCGTACATTCCCTGCGGGTGCGGCACGACCGACGCATAGTCGCCGACGGCAGCGTGGATCGCCGTGGGGTTCTGCACCGTCACGCCGTAGTAATAGTCGACACCGACGAAATCGAGACTGTCGCGGACCCGATCGAGGAACCAGGTGTCGAGATACGGCTGCGCCCCGGGGATGTACGCGGCGTTCGACGTCACCCGCGCGTCCGGGTCGAGCCGGTGGATCGTCTCGTATGCTCCGCGATGCGCTTCGACCAGTCGATCGAACATCACCGGCACTTCGGACGGTGCGAGACCGCCGTTCGCCACCTCCTGCCACACATACTGGCTGGGCTCGTTCAACGTCACCCACAGGGCGTCGGCGTCGGCGTAGCGCGCGGCGACCGTCTCGGCGTTGGCGAGCCAGGAGTGCACCGTGCCGGGGTCGGACCAGCCACCACGGTCGGCGATCCAGCCCGGATACACCCAGTGATCGAGTGTGAGCATCGGCGTCATGCCGTGGGCGCGGATCTCTCGCACGACGTCGTCGTAGTAGGCGAGTTCGGTGTCGTTCCACCCGTACGGAGTGGGCTGGATCCTGGCCCACTCCACAGAGACCCGGAAGACGTCGACTCCGAGCTCCGCGGCACGGGCGATGTCCTCGTGGTAACGGTGGCGGAAGTCGACGGACGATCCGACCGGTTCGTGGCGCGTACCGTTCGAGTACCGCAGCCAATTGCTGTCGGGCGACGAACCCTCGGACTGAAATCCGGAACTCGACACACCCCAGAGGAACTCGTCCGTGTGTGCGTGAGCGGGCGTGGCGCCCGGCCCGCCGAGTGCTGCGATGAGAGCGAGTACCGCGAGGGCCGCTCTCATCGCAACCTCACGAGACCGCAGTGAGCGATCGCGCGAAGGGGGTCCACACCTCGGCCAGGGCCCGACGCCCGATGAACAATCCGATATGGCCTGTGTCGGCGATCGTCGTCACGATCTTCGACGCCGGGGTGGAGACGTGGTCGGCGAGCGCCGTGACCTGAGTGGGTGTCGCGATCATGTCCGATCTGCCGGCGATCAGGTGTAATGGGCAGTCGATCTTCGACAGATCGACGACACGGCCCTCGGCCTCGAGGGTGCCTGCGACGAGCTCGTTGCGGACGAACAGGTGCCGCATGATCCATTCCCGGAACACGGCGGGGATCTCTTGCCGCCAGGTGAACCAGCGTCGTTCGGCTTCCATGCGGGACACCTCGTCCGGGTCGTCGAGTGCGCCGAGCAGGGCCATTGCCCGTTCGATCTCGCCGACCGGATCGGTGGACAACACCCCCGCGGCACGCGCGGCGCCGTAGAGGAGATCGACCACCGATGTCGCCACACTGGTCGGTGCGTGCGCGAGTGCCGCGAGGGCAGGCTGCTCGGCATGGAAGTCGATGGGGGCTCCGGCCACGGTGAGTGTGTGCACGGCTTCCGGGTGCAGCGCAGCGTAGATTGTACCGAGCCAGCCACCCTGACTGTCACCCACGATGTTCACCCGGCCGCCGAGATGATCGACGGCGCCCGCGATCACGCCGAGATGTTCATCGATCGAGGCCGATTCGGTACCGGCGCTCGCGGGAGTCCACTCGAGGCAGTGCAACCGGGTGAGCCCGCCTGCTCGCAGTGCTTCGATCTGGCTGCGGCCGCGCGAGTGATCGACGATGCAGGAGTGGGTGCCTGCCTGCGGTGGGAGCAGCAGGGTCGGCACGGTTTCCCGATCGGCAGCGTCGGGTGCGCTGCAGTCGCGAAGGTTCGCGAGTGGCCATCGGCGGGGGACCGGCCATGTGTGTGCCCAGGTCGGCGGTGCGTTGTCGGTCAGGACATCGTAGTAGCGGCCGATGTCGGATGCGATGGTCCAGGGTGCGGGGCCGCGGCGCGCCAGGCCGAGGAGGTATGAACTCCAACCGGCGATCGCCGCGACTCCGAGTCGAATCGGAGTCGCGGCGATCTGTGTATGCGTCACCGGAGCCATGTACCGCACCGTAGAGCGCTTTTCGAGCGCGTGGGCGGAATCAGGGTTCGCACGTCGTGATCGTGTCCTACTTGAGAAGGTCGCGTGCCGTGGTGGCGACCGTGCTGGTGAGCTCGCGGGCGAAGGAAACCTGCGCCTTGGTGATGTCGGCAACCCACTCGATCGGGGTGGCCTCGGCGAACTTCTCCTGCATGTCCAGGATGCTGCCGACGGCCTTCTCGTAGGTGTCGACACCGAGATTGCCGCTCTGCTTGGCAGCCTCGACGAACCTGGCGTTGAACTCGTTGACACGCTCGGTGGTCTCGTCGACTGCCTTGGTCAGGTCGGCAGCAGCCTTGTCTGCAGCGGCAGTGGCGCTCGCCGTGAGTTTCTCGGCGGTCTTCTGAGCGTTCGCGGTGGCGTCGGTGGCGGCCTTGGTGGCAGCGTCGGTGGCGTTGGCGGCGGCCTCGGAAGCCTTGGTGATGCTTTCGGAGGCCTTGGGTGCGGTGGTCTTGTTGGGGGCAGTCATGGTGTTTCCCTTCGTTGAGCGCGGGGGTGGAGCGCTGTATGAGGTTGGGTACGCCGCGAATGACGTTGTTAGCAGATTAGCAGAATGATTGCTAACACGCAACCGGTCAGCTGGAGACGTACGTCCCGGGGGCATCCTCGAGGACCGGATGCGCCTTACTGCCGAGAGCTGGAGGTGCAACCAGCGCGCCCGCACGCTTCGTCGACCACACAGTCCAGTCCTCCCACCACGACGCCGCCGTGTGGCGAGTCGCCTTCTCGTGCCATGACTTCGGATCCGAGGGAAGCTCGGCCGGTTCGTCGTCGGGGGCGCCGACGGCCTCGAACCAGGCCTTCGGATTCGGTGGGTTGACAGCACCGGCAACGTGTCCGCCACTCGTGAGCACGTACCGCACATCACCGCCCAGCAGGTTCACTGCCTTGTACGACGATGTCCACGGCACGATGTGGTCGTTGATCGCACCCACGATGTAGGTATCGCAGGTGACGTCGGACAGGTCGAGCACCGATCCGTCCAGCAGATACTTCTTCTCGGCAAGTTCGTTGCGCCCGTACAGGGTTCGCAGGTAATGCGAGTGCATGGCAGCCGGCATCCGGGTGCTGTCCTCGTTCCACGCCAGGATGTCGAACGCGGCCGGCTTCTCGCCCTTCATCCACCGCGACACCCAGTAGTTGAAGATCAGATCCTTCGCTCGGATCATGTCGAAGGTGCCGCCCATCTCGGACCCGGACAGGAACCCCTGCCTGCTCATGCGGTACTCGACCTTGTCGAGCGTCGCGGGGTCGGTCAGCAACGCCAGTTCGCCGACCTCGCTGTAGTCGAGGAGGGTATTGAGCATCGTGAACGCGCTGATCCGCTTGTCGCCGGCGGCGCCCAGTTTCGCTGCAGCCATCGCGGCCACTGCGCCGCCGAGGCAGATCGAGAGCACCTCGATCCGGGGGGCGCCGGTGATCTCCTCGACCACGTCCAGGGCGGTGGCGATGCCCTTCCGGTAGTAGTCGTCCATCGTGATGTCCTGCATCGTCTCGTCCGGGTTGCGGTACGAGATCACGAATACCGTCCGATTACGCTGGATCGCCCACTCCACCAGGCTCCGGCCCGGGGCCAGATCGAGGATGTAGTACTTGTTGATCCACGGCGGCGCCGCCAGGATCGGGATCTCATGAACCTTCTCGGTCTGCGGTGCGTACTGGATGACCTCGATCAGATCGTTGCGGAACACGACCTTGCCCGGGGTCGCCGCCATGTTCTCGCCGAGGGTGAACGCGTCGCGATCCACCTTCAGTGGAATCCCCTTGCGGTGCACCAGATCATCGAGGGCGAACTTCGCGCCCCGGAACAGGCTTGCGCCACCCGTGTCGAGGGCGCGCACGAGGACACCCGGATTGATCAGGAAGTTCGACGGTGCGAGCGCATCGAACATCAGATTCGCGAACTGACGGGCCTTGGCATCGGCCATCGCATCACCCTCGCCTGCGTCGACGAGCTCGTCGACGTACTCGCGGGTCGCGAGGTAGCTCTGCAGCAGCGAGAAGTATGCGGGGTTTTCTTTCCAGGCCGCATCGGAGAACCGGCGATCCTTCGGGTCCTGCGGCACGGGGGACTGAGGGTCGCTCGCATTCCACACTCGGGTTGCCGCCGCGGGAATGTGCGCGAGACGGTTGGCATACTCCGTGGTCGCCGCGGCGACGGCACGCGGATTCTTCGCCGCGCGGCCGGCGACGGACGCCACGGCCGGACCCCACCCGATGGGGTCGAGCGACGAGGAAATCTTCTTCTGCAGATTGTTGAGCACCGGGGCAACTCCAGAACTGGGTCGGTTGTTACCTCGAGGCTGACACCTCCGCACGGGGCGCGCACCTTACCGCAAGGTACATGCCGAGTGCACGTTGGGTTGTGCGCGACCTACACCGCCCTGACCTGCCACCCACCGTGAGTAAAACCCCTGACCTGCATAAATGTGAGTCTGCTCACTCGATGTCGGAATGTGGGGGCCCGCCACCACGCCGTCGCTTTGCGACCGTGACCTCCCGGAATGCCTCGTACATCTCCTCCAGGGACCGTCGCTGGGCATTCGTCAGATCCGGATCCTCGCGAAGTGCCTTGGCCACCGCAGACTCCCCGTCGGTCTCCGGAGTCACCTGCGACACCAGTGCATCGGCCGACACGTGCAACTGCTCTGCAATCGCATGGAGCACCCGATCGCTCGGTGCCCGCAGATTCCGCTCGATCTGCGACAGATACGGATTCGAGATACCCGCCATCGACGCCAGCTGGCGCATCGGGAGTTCCGCGAGTTCGCGCTGGCGTCGGATGAGTTCACCCAGGGTCGTCGGGCGCTCGTCGTCCTGCTTCATGTGGCCAGCATAAGGTCGGTGCCGGTCCGCACCGGCCCCGTCGGATGAGTGAGGCATGGCAGCGACACGGCCGGGACGCACCCGCGTGTGGTCAACCATCTCTTATCGCGGATAATGGGAGACGTTCCCTGATCAACGCGAGAGGACAGCTCATGCTTGCCCGCACCGACCTGCGCGGTCGTACTCCCACCACTGCGGAGCTGAGGGGCGCACTGCCCCGCGGCGGAGTGGACGTGGACGCGGTGCTGCATCATGTTCGTCCCGTCGTCGAGGACATCCGCGACCGCGGCGCCGACGCCGCGCTCGACTACTGCGAAAAGTTCGACGGCGTCCGCCCCGACAGTGTTCGCGTACCGGTCGCCGAACTCGAACGGGCCCTCGCCGAGATCGATCCTGCGGTGCGCGCGGCCCTCGAGGTCGCCATCGAACGCACCCGCAAGGTGCACGCCGACCAGCGACGCACCGACACCGTCACCGAGGTGGTGCCCGGCGGCACCGTCACCGAACGCTGGGTGCCGGTCGACCGGGTGGGTCTGTACGTGCCCGGCGGAAACGCGGTCTACCCGTCGTCGGTTGTCATGAACGTCGTCCCGGCGCAGGCCGCGGGCGTCGAGTCGCTCGTGATCGCCTCGCCGCCCCAGAAGGACTTCGGCGGCTTGCCGCACCCGACCATCCTCGCGGCGGCCGCATTGCTCGACGTCGACGAAGTGTGGGCGGTCGGCGGTGGTCAGGGCATCGCGCTGCTGTCCTACGGCGGCACCGACACCGACGGCGCCGAACTCGCCCCCGTCGACATGATCACCGGCCCCGGCAACATCTACGTCACCGCCGCCAAGCGACTGTGCCGCTCGGTGGTCGGTATCGACGCAGAGGCAGGCCCCACCGAGATCGCGATCCTCGCCGACCACACAGCCGACGCCGTGCACGTCGCCGCCGACATGATCAGCCAGGCCGAACACGACGTCATGGCCGCGTCCGTCCTCGTGACCACGAGCCCTGAACTCGCCGACGCCGTCGACACCGCCCTCGCCGCACAGCTCGAACTCACCAAGCACCGCGAACGCGTCGCCACCGCACTGTCCGGAAGCCAGTCCGGCACCGTGCTGGTCGACGACCTCGCGCAGGGCCTGAACGTGGTCAACGCCTACGCGGCCGAACACCTCGAGATCCAGACCGAGAACGCGTCGGACGTCGCCGCACAGGTCCGGGCGGCCGGAGCGATCTTCGTCGGCCCGTGGGCTCCGGTCTCACTCGGCGACTACTGCGCGGGCTCGAATCACGTGCTCCCCACCGCGGGCTGCGCGCGCCACCAGTCCGGGCTGAGCGTGCAGACCTTCCTGCGCGGAATCCACGTCGTCGAGTACAACGAGGCAGCCCTGAAGGACGTGTCCGGCCACGTGATCACCCTCGCGAACGCCGAAGATCTGCCTGCACACGGCGAAGCCGTGCGACTGCGCTTCGAGGCACTGAAGTGAGCGCGGCGATCCCGGGCGGCGCGATCCCGGGCGGCGCGATCACACTCGACGACCTACCGCTGCGCGAGAACCTGCGTGGCAAATCACCCTACGGCGCTCCGCAACTGACGGTGCCGGTCCAGCTCAACACCAACGAGAACCCGCACCCGCCGACGAAAGCACTCGTCGACGACGTCGCAGAATCGGTTCGCGAGGCAGCGACACAACTGCACCGCTATCCCGACCGCGACGCCGTCGCCCTGCGCACCGATCTCGCCGCCTACCTCACTCGGCAGACCGGCGTCACTGTGGCGCTCGAGAACGTCTGGGCGGCAAACGGATCCAACGAGGTGCTGCAGCAGGTCCTGCAGGCGTTCGGCGGACCGGGCCGCAGCGCAATGGGATTCGTGCCGTCGTACTCGATGCACCCGATCATCGCCGACGGAACACAGACCGAGTGGCTGCCCACCTACCGGCGCGACGACTTCACCCTCGACATCGAAGCTTCCGTCGCCGCGATCCGCGACCGGCAGCCCGACGTCGTGTTCGTCACGAGCCCCAACAACCCGACGGGCCACAGCATCCCGCTCGACGAGCTGCGCACGATTCTCGACGCAGCCCCCGGCATCGTGATCGTCGACGAGGCGTACGCCGAGTTCTCGGCAGTGCCGAGCGCGTTGGCACTGATCGACGAATACCCGGCGAAGATCATCGTCTCGCGCACCATGAGCAAGGCCTTCGCCTTCGCAGGAGGCCGGCTCGGCTACCTCGCGGCAGCCCCGGCGATGATCGACGCGCTGCTGCTGGTCCGGTTGCCGTACCACCTGTCGGTGATCACGCAGGCCGCTGCGCGGGCGGCACTGCGGCACGCCGAGGCCACGCTCGGCTCCGTTGCCGAACTGGCCGCGCAACGCGACCGCGTCGCAGCCGCGCTCACCCGGTTCGGCTACGAGGTGATCCCGTCGGATTCCAACTTCATCCTGTTCGGACGCTTCGCCGACGCCGCTGCCACCTGGCAGCGGTACCTCGACCACGGCGTCCTGATCCGGGACGTCGGCATCCCGGGCCATCTGCGCACCACCATCGGACTCGCACACGAGAACGACGAACTTCTGCGGGTCAGTGAGCTACTCGCCGCAACCGAAATCGAGGAAACCCGATGAGCGATCGCATCGCCAAGGTCGAACGCACCACGAGGGAGTCGAGCATCACCGTCGAGGTGAACCTCGACGGCAGCGGACGCACCGACATCACGACGGGCATCCCGTTCTACGACCACATGCTCACCGCACTCGGTCAGCACGGCTCGTTCGACCTGACCGTGCACGCCGAGGGCGATGTCGAGATCGAGGCACACCACACCGTCGAGGACACCGCGATCGTGCTCGGCCAGGCGTTCCACCAGGCCCTCGGCGACAAACGCGGCATCCGTCGATTCGGCGACTGCTTCATTCCGATGGACGAAACGCTCGCGCACGCCTCCGTCGACGTCTCCGGCCGCCCGTACTGCGTGTTCACCGGTGAACCCGACTACATGGCGCACTCGGTGATCGGCGGCTACCCGGGTGTGCCCTATTCGACCGTGATCAACCGGCACGTGTTCGAATCGTTCGCCTTCCACGCGCGCATCGCGCTTCACGTGCGTGTGCTCTCCGGTCGCGATCCGCACCACATCACCGAAGCCGAGTTCAAGGCCGTTGCGCGCGCATTGCGTGAGGCCGTTGAACCGGATCCGCGCGTGAGCGGTGTGCCGTCGACCAAGGGCAGCCTGTAATCGATGGACACACTCCTCACCTACGCCTGTTTCCTCGCAGCGGGGATCACCGCAGGCGGCACCTGGTCGATGTGGAAGTCCCGCAATCTCCTCTTCGCGGGTGTGCTCGCCGCGATCACGGTGCTCGCCGCGATCACGGGTGTGCTCAGGTTGCTCTGACGTGGCCCAGGACAGTCCGCCACTGCTGAGCGTGCGCGGGCTTCCCGCGGCGTGGTCGCTGTCCGCGGCAGCATTCGGCGGCTTCTCCCTGCTGCTACCCGTCGTGCCGTGGGCGATCGCCGAAGAAGGCGGATCCGACGCGCTCGCAGGGTCCGTGACAGCGGTGTTCATGCTCACCACCGTCCTCACCCAGATCGCGATGCCGCGGTTGATCCGCGCCTACGGTCACCGCGCCACGTTGATCGCAGGCTGCCTGTTCCTCGGCCCGCCGTCGTTGCTGTTCCTGCTGTCGATGGCCCCAGCGGCGGTTCTCGGGATCTCGGCGGTGCGCGGCATCGGATTCGGCATGATCACTGTCGCTGCGGCAGCGCTCGTGGGGGAACTGGCTCCTCCGCGTCTGCTCGGTCGCGCCACGGGGGCGCTGGGCGTGAGCATCGCCGCAGCGCAGATGATCGGCCTGCCCGCGGGGCTCGCCATCGCCGAACGCTTCTCGACCACGCCGGTATTCATCCTCGGCGCGATCGTGACCTCGGTCGGCCTCGTCGCCGCCTTCAGGCTCCCGGCGACACACCCGAGAGCGGCCGCGCCGCCCGGTCGCATCCCGATCCGGGTGTTGCTGTTCCCCATGGTGGCGGTCGGAGCAGGGGCCATCGCCTACGGCGGACTGACCTCGCTCCTGAGGATTGCGGTCGTCGACCTCTCGGTCCCGACTGCACTGGCCGTGCTCAGCGCGTCCACCCTCGTCGGGCGTTTCGGCGCAGGTGCTCTCGCCGACCGGTTCGGTGCGGGCAGGATGCTGCCGGTCGGTCTCGGTCTTGCCGCGGTGGCGATGGTGCCGTTCGCACTCATCGCCGACGGCCGGGCAGGCACCGGTGCACTGCTCGGAGCATCGGTCTGCTTCGGCCTCGGCTTCGGCATCGTGCAGAACGAAGCGCTGCTCGTCGCATTCCGACGCGCAGGTTCCGGGCACATCGGGTCTGCGAGTGCGAGCTGGAACATCGGCTTCGACGCAGGCACCGGCGTCGGATCCTTCGCGCTCGGCGCTGTGGCGGCCGCGGCCGGATATCCGGCAGCCTTCGCGGTTGCCGCACTGCTCGTACCCACACTCCCGTTGCTCGCGCGCCTCGCCGGCCCGTCCGAGCGTCCCCGTCCCTCCACATAGAATCGACAACCATGAGCGCAACCACGGTGGCCGTCCTCGACTACGGCTCGGGCAATCTCCACTCCGCGACCCGGGCTCTTGCTCGCACCGGCGCGCACGTCGAGGTCACCTCCGACCCCAAGGTCGCACTCGCCGCGGACGGCCTTGTCGTCCCCGGAGTGGGCGCATTCGACGCGTGCATGCGTGGGCTGCGCAGCGTGGGCGGGGAGAAGATCATCGGCACGCGGCTCGCCGGGGGCCGCCCGGTCCTCGGAATCTGCGTCGGCATGCAGATCCTGTTCGAGAAGGGCGTCGAACACGGCATCGAGACCGAAGGCTGCGGCGAGTGGCCCGGAACCGTCGACCGTCTCGACGCGCCCGTGCTGCCCCACATGGGCTGGAACACCGTCGAGGCGCCGAAGGACTCGGTCCTGTTCGGGGGAATGAACGAGGACGCACGTTTCTACTTCGTCCACACCTACGCGGCGCAGACCTGGGAATTGCCCGAACCCGAACGGATCGCCCCGCCTCGGCTGACCTGGGCCGAACACGGCAGCCGGTTCCTTGCCGCGGTCGAGAACGGACCGCTCTCGGCGACCCAGTTCCACCCCGAGAAGTCCGGTGACGCCGGCGCCGTCCTGTTGCGGAACTGGGTGGACTCCTTGTGAGCAAGCCCGAGGAGAGCGACGAGCCGACCGGGGACCTCTCGATCGGCAAGCTTGCAATGGCGTCGCTCGGCTCGGCTGCGGCGGTGCTGCTCGTCGCCACCCTCGTGATCGTGGTGCTGCGACCGGAACCGGTGATCGGACTGATCGTCGCACTGGCCGGGGTCGTGGGCGCGATCGTCGCGATGGGAATCGTGTCCAAGCGGATGACCCGGAAAGCGTTCGGCTCCGGCTCGACGTGACGGCCGTGGGAAGGGGAACAACTCCTTCCACCTTCAACGTATATCCGACCCCGGGGCTTGCGGCAAGCCCCCGCGCATGCCCCACAATCGTCGTCCTGGCCCGAAGCTGTGCACATCACGGCATCGTTCGGCCGGGAGAGGGCGAGGGATACATGTCGGTCGACGGACCACACACTGATCAGCAGCACGAGGAAGAACTTCGGTTCGAACGCAGCTACGTGGCGAGCCTCTACACCCGGCTCGACGCGGAGCGCAGTGATGCGAAGGCCCGCTACGTGGCGGCAATGCGTGGAAACGGGACCTCCCCGATGGAACGCGACATCGAGGTGCGTTCGCAGGCGCGAGCGGTCGAGCGGCTGGACGTGGCCGATAACGGGTTGTGTTTCGGACGGTTGGACGCGGATTCGGGTGAGTGCTCCTACATCGGGCGGATCGGGATCCTCGACGAGAAGAACGACTACGAGTCGCTGTTACTCGACTGGCGTGCGCCGGCCGCGCGACCGTTCTACGTCGCCACCGCCGCGAACCCCGAAGGTATGCGCCGACGACGCCAGTTCCACACCGGTGGAAGGGATCTCGTCGACTTCACCGATGAATCACTCGGCCGGCCGTCGGACGGCGAGACCGGAGACGCGGCCCTGCTTGCCGCGGTCACCGCGCCGCGCGGCGACGGCATGCGCGACATCGTGGCGACGATCCAGGCCGAACAGGACGAGATCATCCGCCTCGACCATCCGGGAGTGCTGGTGATCGAGGGCGGCCCCGGTACCGGCAAGACCGTGGTGGCGCTGCACCGAGTTGCCTACCTTCTCTACGCACAGCGTGAGCAGATGGAACGCCACGGTGTGCTCGTCGTCGGCCCCAACCCGGCGTTCTTGCAGCACATCGGTCGTGTGCTCCCGTCACTCGGCGAGACCGACGTGGTGTTCACGACCACGGGCGACCTCGTTCCCGGGCTGCAGGTCACGGCAGAGGACGCACCGGACGTGGCGCGGCTCAAAGGAGCATCGAAAATTCTCGATGTGCTCGCGGCAGCGATCGCCGACCGGCAGCGGCAGCCGCTCGGCCCGATCATGATCGAATTGACCGACGTCACGGTGCGGATCGATGCCGAGACCGCCCAATGGGCGATCGAGGAAGCGCGGGCCAGTGGACTCCCACACAACGACGCACGTGCGGTCTTCACTGAGATCGTCACGTGGGTACTCACCGAGCGGGCAATCGCACGGATCGGTCGCGGGTGGCTGGACCGATCGGACACGCAGGCATGGGAGGACATGCGATCGGACCTGAGTGCGGAACTCGCGGAGCACGACCGGTTCACGGCGGCGCTCGACGAACTCTGGCCGCTCCTGACACCGGAGGAGTTGCTGTCCCAGCTCTACACCTCGCGCGAACGGCTCCGCGCGGCCGGCGCCGATCCGGTCCTGTGGCGGGCGGACGGCGACGCATGGACGATTTCCGATGTACCGCTGCTCGACGAACTCGTCGATCTGCTGGGACGTGCCGGGCCCGTCGACGACACCGCGGAACGCGAACTCGCGGCCGAGGTCGCGTACGCCGAGGGCGTGCTGGACGTTCTGGTGAACCGTGAAGACCACATGGACGACGAGGACCACCTCTTTGCCCAGGACATGCTCTTCGGATCCGACCTGGCGGGGCGCTTCGTCGAGCGCGACACCCGGACCCTCGCCGAACGCGCTACCGCCGACCGGGAGTGGACCTATCGGCACGTCGTCGTCGACGAAGCCCAGGAACTGTCCGAGATGGACTGGCGTGTGCTGATGCGGCGTTGCCCGGGACGATCCTTCACGATTGTCGGCGATCTCGCGCAGCGCCGATCCGCTGCGGGCGCGGCATCGTGGGGCGAGATGTTCGACCCGTACGTACCCGGTCGGTGGGTGTACCGCTCGTTGAGCGTGAACTACCGGACGCCCGCCGAGATCATGGCCGTCGCCGCCGGGGTGCTCGCCGAGTTCGCGCCCGGCATCGCACCGCCGGACTCCGTACGCGCGTCAGGGGTGACGCCCTGGTCGAGGTCCGTGAGCGGCGACATGAGCTCGGCGATAGAAGAATTCGTGCGGGACGAGGCCGGCCGGGACGGCACGAGCATCGTGATCGGACCGCCGGACGTCGTCGGAGCGGTGCCCGCATCGGAAACCAAGGGACTCGAGTTCGACGCCGTCCTCGTCGTCGAACCCGACCGCATCCTCGCCGACGGGCCACGTGGGGCGGCGGAACTGTATGTCGCGCTGACTCGCGCCACCCAACGTCTCGGCGTCCTGCACCGCGGGCCGTTACCGGAAGCCCTGTCCGGACTCGCGGACAGGACTCCGCACGCAATGACCGCGACCGAAGCTCGGGTCAGGACGCGAACCGAACCTGTGCCTGGGTCTTCCCGAGAACGGTGCGCCCCTCGTAGCTCACCGTGAGGTCGATCCGCGCGGTGCGCTCGGCGGGATCGAGTCGGGCGACCTTGGCGGAGATCGACAGGGTCGCGCCGTCGACCGCATCGACGACGACGGGTCGCGTGAACCGCGTCTCGTACGAGATCACCGCGGTGGGATCGCCGATCCACTCCACCACGACCTCCAGCGCCAGGGCTGCGGTGAGCATTCCGTGCGCGAGCACCCCGGGGAGGCCGACCTCGGCAGCGGTGACGTCGTTGTAGTGGATCGGATTCAGATCGACCGATGCACCCGCATAGCGCACCAGGTCGTCGCGGGTGATCTTCGGTTCGGCCTTGGCGACGACCGCACCGATCTCGAGGTCGCCGAATTCGCGGCGGGTGGACGGGCTCATGCGTCACCTCGATGCAGGAAGCTGGAGGTCACTGTCGCAACCAGCGCGCCGGTCTCGTCGCAGACCTCACAGACTGTCGAGAGGAACGAATTTCCCGCGCGTTCGGAGACGTCGACGATCGTCAACGTCGTCGACAGATCGTCGCCGGCGACGATGGGCCTGGAGTACTCGATCTTCTCCGAGCCGTGGACGACCCGGTGCAGCTCGATGCCGGTGCCGGGGGATTCCATCAGCTGGGTCACGGCGGGACCCAACACCACGGTGCTGAAGGTCGGTGGTGCGACCACGTCGGTGAACCCGGCTGCGCGGGACGCCTCGACGTCATGATGGAGCGGGTTCGTCGAGCGTACGGCGCGGGCGAATTCACGGATCTTCTCGCGGCCGACGAGATAGTTCGTCGGTGGGAAGACCCGACCTGCGAGATCAGGGTTCAGTGGTGCCATCCGCCGAGCTTATCGGGGTGTGAGGCCGGGTCGGTGCCGGAATCATCCGTTGCCGCCGACAATCGCTGCGCGAACGCGCGGCAGGAGCGTGGAACATCCTCGTTACCTCGGATGTCGAACCCCGCACCACGCCGACCCGCCGCGCGAACGACACCGTTTTCGGGCATCGTCGAGGCAGGCACTACTGTAGGCCCAGTGAGCCTGGTCCTTTTGCCTGCAGTCGACGTTGCCAACGGTGAAGCAGTTCGCCTCGTCCAGGGAGAGGCGGGCAGTGAAACCGGCTATGGTTCCCCGCGCGACGCCGCCTTCGAATGGCAGAGCGCCGGTGCCGAATGGGTACACCTGGTCGATCTCGACGCGGCCTTCGGTCGCGGCGACAACCGTGAGCTCATCGCGCAGGTCGTCGGTGAACTCGACGTCAAGGTCGAACTGTCCGGTGGCATCCGCGACGACGCCACCCTCGCTGCGGCCCTCGCGACCGGTTGCGCGCGGGTGAATCTCGGCACTGCCGCCATCGAGAACCCCGAGTGGTGCGCACGCGTCATCGGCGAGTACGGCGACCGCATCGCCGTCGGCCTCGACGTCAAGCTCATCGACGGTGAATGGCGCCTCCGCGGGCGCGGCTGGGTGTCCGACGGCGGCGATCTGTGGGAGACGCTCGAACGCCTCAACAGCGAAGGATGCTCCCGCTACGTCGTCACGGACGTCACCAAGGACGGCACTCTCAGCGGGCCGAACCTCGATCTCCTCGGCTCGGTGTGCAACGCCACCGACGCCCCTGTCGTTGCCTCCGGCGGCGTCTCCACCGTCGACGATCTGCGCGCGATCGCCACGCTCGTCGACGAAGGGATCGAAGGCGCGATCATCGGCAAGGCGCTCTACGCAGGCCGTTTCACCCTTCCCGAAGCACTCGACGCGGTCTCGCGCTGACGTCCATGACCGCGAACACGGACCGCGAGCACCTCCTCGCTGTGGCGAGCGAGGTGCTCGACGGTGTGTCCGAACGGTTCGTCACCGGCCACGGAGCACCGCGGTCGGTTGACAAGGGGCGCAACGACTTCGCCACCGACCTCGACCTCGAACTCGAACGTCGCATCAGCGGTGAACTCTCCGACCGCACGGGTATCCCCGTGCACGGGGAGGAGTTCGGGGGACCGTCGACAAGCAGTGGCGCCGTGTGGCTGCTCGACCCCATCGACGGCACCGTCAACTATTCGGCCGGACTCCCGACCGCGTGCATCCTGCTCTCGCTCGTCCAGGACGGCGAACCGGTAGTGGGACTGACGTGGATGCCGCTGATCGGTCACAAGTTCTCCGCGGTGGTCGACGGCCCGCTGTTGTTCAACGGCGAGCCCCGCAAGCGGCTCGAGCCCCAACGGCTCGAAGACCACATGGTCGCCGTCGGAAGTTTCGACGTCGACAGTCGCGGCCGCGTTCCCGGACGCACCCGCCTGTCCGTCATCACCGAATTGAGCCGGCGGGTCGCTCGACTGCGCATGCACGGCTCGACGGGCATCGACCTCGCCTACACCGCGTCGGGGGCGCTCGGTGGCGCGGTCGTGTTCGGTCACCATCCCTGGGACAATTGCGCGGGGGTTGCGCTCGTCCGCGCGGCCGGTGGGATCGCCACCGACTTCGAAGGCAAGCCGTGGCGCATCGGGTGCGGATCCGTACTCGCGGCAGCGCCCGGCATTCACGATGAAATATTGGATATTCTGAGATCCGTGAGGACGGAGTCTCGTTCAGAAGGAGAATCCCGATGACGCTCGCCGTGCGAGTGATCCCCTGCCTCGACGTCGACGCCGGACGGGTCGTCAAGGGAGTCAACTTCGAAAACCTCCGCGACGCCGGCGACCCCGTCGAGCTCGCTGCTCTCTACGACGCCCAGGGCGCCGACGAACTGACCTTCCTCGACGTGACTGCCTCGAGCGGTGATCGCGGCACGATGCTCGACGTCGTCACCCGCACCGCCGAGCAGGTCTTCATCCCGCTCACCGTCGGCGGCGGGGTCCGAACTGTCGACGACGTCGACCGGCTGTTGCGCGCGGGCGCCGACAAGGTCTCGGTGAACACCGCCGCGATCGCGCGCCCGGACGTGCTGCGCGAGATGTCGGAGCGGTTCGGTTCCCAGTGCATCGTGTTGTCCGTCGACGCCCGCACGGTTCCGGACGGGCAGGAGCCCACCCCGTCGGGTTGGGAGGTCACCACCCACGGTGGTCGCCGCGGCACAGGTATCGACGCGGTCGAATGGGCGCGGCGCGGCGCGGAACTCGGAGTGGGGGAGATTCTCCTCAATTCGATGGACGCCGACGGCACCAAGGCCGGGTTCGACCTGAAGATGATCGAATCCGTGCGCGCCGCGGTGCACGTTCCCGTGATCGCCTCGGGCGGCGCCGGCGCCGTCGAGCACTTCGGGCCTGCCGTGCATGCAGGTGCGGACGCTGTGCTCGCGGCGAGTGTGTTCCACTTCCGTGAACTCACGATCGGGCAGGTCAAGGACGCGATGCGCGCGGAAGGGATCGTGGTCCGATGAGTGACATCCTGAAGCCGGAGATTGCGGCCCGACTCAAGCGCAACGAGGCCGGGCTGTTCGCCGCGGTCGTGCAGGAGAAGGCCACCGGCGCGGTTCTGATGATGGCGTGGATGGACGACGAGGCGCTCGCGCGCACCCTCGCCACCCGCAAGGCCACCTACTTCTCGCGGTCCCGCAACCAGTACTGGGTCAAGGGCGAGACGTCGGGGCACACCCAGTACGTGCACGAGGTGCGCCTCGACTGCGACGGCGACACCGTATTGCTGGTCGTCGACCAGGTCGGTGCGGCATGCCACACGGGCACGCATACGTGCTTCGACACCGACGTGCTGCTGTAGCGACGTGCCGCTGTAGTCGGAGAAGAAACTTCTCGGAGAATCACGCCCGACCGTCCGCGCCGCGGCGGTCGGGCGCGTTCGTCGTGCGAAGCCCGCTGAGGCGTGGCGCGGCACGCCATTCCCCGTGGTGACAGATCATGACCGTGCGGCACTTGATCTGTGTGATATGACACAGGACGGTCGCGGTTCCGCCGTCGAGGATCTCGATGGTGCCGGGCTTCTTGCCGGGTGGGCCGGGGGCGGAATGTGCCCGGATCATCCCCGCAGGCGACCCTCGGGGAGTTCTCGGCATTCCCGGAGTTGTCTTCGAATTATGTTGTAGTGCAAGTGATATCGCGTGTCGATTCGGCCGGCTCCGTGCGGGCGTGCGGGTGTGCCGGGTTGTCGCGGTGAGGGGTCGGCGGGCCGTGCTGCCTCAGACTCTGAAGCGCCGGTTCGGCAGGCGATGTGATCCGGATCGTAGGCATCGGACTGAAGTGGTATCGGGCACGATCGCTTGAAGACGCCCAACCTGCGGCGTTACCTGGTTGTGACCTCAAGGCCGCTGAATTGTGATCCGTCAGGGATGTACGACCTCCTTCGGTAGACGCGTGTGGCCCCCATATCGGAGGCCGAATCGAACTCGGTCGAATCTTGGAGCACGACCCATGTCTATTTCACATTCGCGTCATATCCGTGTCGCGATCGCCGCCGCAGCCCTGATCAGCGCGGCTACCACCGCTGTCGTCGGTACGTCCGATGCCCACGCCCGTACGGCGGCTCACGCCGATGCCGTGGCTTCGGTGTTCACCCGGTACAAGGAACCCGGCAGTCTGCTCATGGCGTTGGAGTTGCCCGGTCTTCCCTCGGAAGCGTGGACCGACGCGGAGGGGTTTGCACTGTCCGCCTCGGTCGAGTCCCCGGACGCACCCGTCGGCACGCCGGAGCCCGCCCCTGCTGCCGCTCCGGACCCCGAGCCTGCGCCGCCCGCCGTCACCCCCGACGATCTGCGGCACATCGTGCCGGGGATTCCGGCCGAGAAGATCGAGCAGTACATCGCTCCGCTGAATGCCGCGATGACGCACAACGGCATCGACAACCCGGTCCGACAGGCGGCGTTCATCGCGCAACTCGCCGTCGAGTCCGATTCCTTCCGGACCTTCGAGGAGTACGCCTCCGGTCGTGCCTACGAAGGCCGGGCCGACCTGGGCAACACCCATCCCGGAGACGGCGAGCGCTACAAGGGTCGCGGCGCAATCCAGATCACCGGCCGCCACAACTACGAGAAGCTGAGTCAGCACACGGGGGTGGACTTCGTCGCGCACCCCGAGTTGCTCGCCGCGCCGGAGAACGCCTTCACCACCGCTGCCTGGTACTGGACGTCGCGCGACCTCAACAATGTCGCAGACACAGTAGGGATCGTCCGGGTGTCGGAACTCGTCAACGGTGGTCACCACGCCCTGTCGCGGCGCATCGCCGATTTCGAGCGAGGCTTGAACGTGCTGCTCGCACCGTAGCCCACCTGCACATCGCCACGGCGCGTCGTCACAGCTCCCCGCTGTGGATACAGTGCGTCCATGCCTTTGATCCAGATCAGCCAGACTCCCGGCCTCACCGACGAGCAGAAGGCGGCGGTGATCGCCGAGGTCACCCGTGCCTACGCCGACGCGGCAGACAAGAACCCGTCATCGGTGTGGGTGACGATCACCGAGGTTCCGCGCGAGAACTGGGGTGTCGGCGGCACACCTCTCGGGTAGGTCGCCCGTCAGAATGATCGGACCATGGTGAGTTGATGCACCCGGGCACCCCGGTAGCGCAGCCCGGGGACGGGCGGAGTCGCACCATGCGGGGTGAATCCCATCCGCTCGAAGAACCTTGCGGCCCTCGCGTTCTCGACCAATGTTTGTAGATGGCATCCGGGCACCTGCTCGGTGCGAAGGCGATCGAACCAGGCGTCCATCAGTCCGGTGGCGGCACCGGTTCCGCGCGCTTCCGGTGCGACGTTGATGTGCAGGTGTGCCGGCCACCGTGGATCGTGGACGTCGCCTGCCGTCGGCGTCCTGCGGAGCGTGGCTGCGGCGGCGTCGATCATGCTGCGGCCGAAGAACGCAGCCGCCTGTCTGCTCCGAAACGGTCGGTGTCGACGGAGGGACTCGGTGATGCGTGTGTCCTCACTGGGGAACGCCTCGGTGTCGACGCATCCGGTGAGGTAGCCGACGAGCGCCCCGTCGTGCTCTGCGACAAACAGCGACGCGGGTTCGAGGTCCATGTACGGATCGAGGTAGACCGCCGCTTCGGAATCGATGTGCCCCCACAGTGATTCGGTGGGGGAGTCTCGTCCTGCGCGTGCGAACAAGGCGCGCAACTCGGTTCGGTCGTGGTCGTCGAATCCCCGAACTCGCATTCGGTCATGCTATATCAGCACTCAGGCCTTCCCGGTGCCCTCGGCGATGCCCTTGTCGAGTTGGGTGAGCAACGCGGTTCCCACGGTTTCGAGGGTGCTCACCTGGTCGTCGTCGAGACCGTCGAAGACGAGTCGCTGTACCGTCTCGACATGCCCCGGTGAGGTCTCGGCGACCTTGGCGTATCCGTCGTCGGTGAGGACCGCATAGGACCCGCGGCTGTGCGGGATCGCTTCGCGGCAGACCCAGCCGCGCTTGGCGAGTCGGGTGATGACGTGTGAGAGCCGGGACAGAGACGCGTTGGCGTCTGCGGCAAGGGCGGACAGTTGCAGGCGGCGATCCGGGGCCTCGGACAGCACGGCGAGGACGAAGTACTCGAAGTGGGTGAGGTCGGCGTCGCGCTGCATCTGTGTGTCCAGCGCTGCAGGCAACCGCGTGATCACTGCCACGAGCGAACGCCAGGCCTTCTGCTGGTGCTCGTCGAGCCACCGGGGTTCGTCGCTGCTCATGGTCGAACAAGCCTCTCTTCGTGCCGTTGTGACGGTGCCAGCGTGTCAAACCGGAGTGTCGTGTCGGGAGGTGGGGAATGGAATCGGTTCACAGTGGCGTTCCTGTATGGTACTTGAAGCTTCAACATAAGGAGATGTTGTGAACGCGATGCCCGCCCTGTTCGTCAGTCATGGCGCCCCGCCCCTCGTCGACAGCGAGCTGTGGGTGTCCCAGTTGGAGGCGTGGGCGTCGAACCTGCCGCGCCCCACGGCGATCCTCATCGTCTCCGCTCACTGGGAGTCGGCCCCGCTCACCATCGGCGCGACCGCCACCGGAACGCCCCTGGTGTACGACTTCGGTGGGTTCCCGCGTCGCTTCTACGAAGTCACCTACGCGTCGCCGGGTGCGCCCGATCTGGCCCGCAAGGTCGCGGCCCTGATGCCCGACGACGAGCCGGTGGTGCAGCAGCCCCACCGTGGTCTCGATCACGGTGCCTACGTCCCACTCACCGTGATGTACCCCGGCGCCGACATCCCCGTGCTGCAGATCTCGCTGCCGAGCCTCGACCCCGCGCGCCTGCTGGCCCTGGGCGAGCGACTGCGCCCGCTACGCGACGAAGGTGTGTTGATCATCGGGTCGGGATTCACCACCCACGGCCTGCCGTTCCTGCGCGACATGCGCCCGGAGGCACCCGCGCCGAGCTGGTCCGCAGAGTTCGACCACTGGGTTGCCGAGAATCTCGCCGCCGGCGACATCGACACCCTGCTCGACTTCGAGCGCCGTGCACCGGGGATGCCGTACGCCCACCCGTCCACCGAGCACTTCGCGCCACTGTTCGTGACCCTCGGTGCGTCCAGCGACCCCGGACAGCAACCCGACCAGGTCGTCGACGGCTTCTGGCTCGGTTTGGCAAAGCGCTCCTTCCAGGTCGCGTAGGACTGCCGACGCGCCCGGCGACCCGCGGCTGAGCCTGCTGCCGCGGTGCCTGGGATGATGAGCCCATGTCCGGCGAGCCCACCACCATTCCCGCAGCCACCACGACCACGTCCGCCGGGGGGTGGTCGGACTCCACCACCTCCCGGGAACAGTTCCGGCTGCTCGCGGCCGAGCATCGCGTGGTCCCGGTGACCCGCAAGGTGCTGGCCGACGCGGAGACCCCACTGTCGGCGTACCGGAAGCTTGCGGCCGACCGGCCCGGCACGTTCCTGCTGGAATCCGCAGAGAACGGACGGTCGTGGTCGCGCTGGTCGTTCATCGGCGCAGGGAGCCCCGCGGCGTTGACGGTCGTCGACGGTGAGGCCGCATGGTTCGGCCACGTACCCGCGGGGGCTCCTGCCGGCGGAAACCCGATCGACGTGCTCGACGAGACCCTTGCGCTATTGCACACCGACCGAATTCACGGCCTGCCGCCGCTCACCGGAGGCATGGTCGGGTATCTGGGCTACGACATCGTCCGTCATCTGGAGAAGTTGCCCTCGCTCGCGGCCGACGACCTGCAGGTCCCCGAGATGGTCATGTTGCTCGCGACCGATCTCGCCGCTGTGGACCATCACGAGGGCACGATCTGGCTGATCGCGAACGCAGTCAACTGGGACGGCTCCGACGAACGCGTGGACGAGGCCTACGAAGACGCCGTCGCGCGCCTCGACCGCATGACAGCCGACCTGGCCGTTCCTGCGTCGTCGACCGTCGCCACCTTCTCGAAGCCTGAGCCCGACTACCGGCGTCAGCGCACCACCGACTCGTTCTGCACCGACGTGCGTAAGCTCATCGGTGACGTCGAAGCCGGTGAGGCATTCCAGGTGGTGCTCTCGCAGCGATTCGAAATCGATTGTGAGGCAGAACCGTTCGACGTGTACCGGATGCTGCGCGCCTCGAACCCGAGCCCGTACATGTTCCTGCTCCACATCCCGGACGCCGACGGCGGGACGGCGTTCTCGATCGTCGGATCCAGCCCCGAAGCGCTCGTGACGGTCGTCGACGGTGTCGCCACCACACACCCCATCGCAGGCACCCGCTGGCGCGGTAAGGACGAAGAGGAGGACATCCTTCTCGAGAAGGACCTCATCGCCGACGAGAAGGAGAACGCCGAACACCTCATGCTCGTCGATCTCGGCCGCAATGATCTGGGACGTGTCTGTGAGCCCGGCACCGTCAAGGTGCACGACTACCGGCACATCGAGCGCTACAGCCACGTCATGCACCTGGTGTCGAAGGTCACCGGGCGCCTCGCCGACGGCAAGCACGCCCTCGATGCCGTGACCGCGTGCTTCCCCGCGGGAACCCTGTCGGGCGCACCCAAGGTGCGGGCGATGGAACTCATCGAGGAACTCGAACCGACCCGCCGCGGCATCTACGGTGGGATCGTCGGATACCTCGACTTCGCCGGCGACGCCGACACTGCGATCGCGATCCGTTCCGCCCTCGTCAAGAACGGGGTGGCCTACGTGCAGGCCGGTGCGGGCGTGGTCGCCGATTCGGTACCCGAGGCCGAGGACGCCGAGGCGCGGAACAAGGCCATGTCCGCGCTCGCCGCGGTCGCCGCCGCGGCCACCCTGACCCCGTACGGAGGCGACGCCGAGTGACAGACCCGGAACCCACCCAGTCGGAACCCACAGCCGACGACTCGACCCGGCCGGTGCGGCGACGATCGACCGCGCTTGCCGCGGTACTCCTCGTCGTCGCGGCCGCAGCGCTGTGGGCATCGAGCCGTATGACCTGGGTACAGGTGGACTCGGCCGATGGTCTCGGCACCGACCGGATCACCGACCTGGACGGCGGCACCTGGGCTGCCGCGACCACCCCGCTCGCCTTGGCGCTGCTCGCAGCAGTGGCTGCGGCATTCGCGGTGCGTGGCCGTGCGGTGCGGATCGTGGCCGGCGCGGTGGCACTCGTGGCGGTGGCCGCGGCGATTCCGGTGGTGCAGTTGTTCACCTCCGGGGTGGATCCGGGCACCGCGCAACAGGTCGCCGAGCTGCCCGATCGAGCCACAGTGGTGGCCACCGATGTTTTCCCGCTGCCCGCGATCCTCGCCGGTGTCGGCGCGTGTGTGGCACTTGCCGCGGCGGTCGTGTTGTGGCGTGCACCGAGTGCACAGGCCGGCCTGTCGTCGAAGTACGATGCTCCTGCGGCGCGCCGGGAGGCGGCTGTCCGTAACGCCGAAGCCGATGAGCCGGTGACCGAGCGGACCCTGTGGGACAGCATCGATGCGGGGCACGATCCGACGGTCGACCACGAGGACGACGATGCCGAAGACGACCCCGACACGAAGTCGGGCGAATCGGGGACCCGCCGCTGAGTGGTGTGGCGAGGCGGACTAGGCTGGACACTACTTCCGATGAAGTTGATCACATCGGGATTGACATGGGGCGAAAGGACTCGAGCCACGATGACAGTTCTCGACTCGATTCTCGAAGGAGTGCGCGCAGACGTCGCCGCTCGGGAGGCGGTTGTCGACTTCGCTTCCGTCAAGGCCGCCGCGGCCGCCGCTCCCTCTCCGATCGACGCCAAGGCAGCGTTGCTCGAGCCGGGTATCGCGGTGATCGCCGAGGTGAAGCGCGCAAGCCCGTCGAAGGGTGCGCTTGCCGAGATCGGAGACCCGGCGGAGCTCGCCAAGGCATACGAGGCCGGCGGTGCTCGCGCGATCAGCGTGCTGACGGAGGAACGCCGATTCCACGGCAGCCTCGCCGATCTCGACGCTGTGCGTCGCGCTGTGCGTATCCCCGTGCTGCGCAAGGACTTCGTCGTCGGCCCGTACCAGATCCACGAGGCACGCGCGCACGGCGCCGACATCGTGCTGCTGATCGTCGCTGCCCTCGAGCAGACCGTGCTGCACTCGCTCATCGAACGCGTCGAGTCCCTCGGGATGACCGCGCTCGTCGAGGCGCACACCGAGGAGGAGGCCGACCGGGCGCTCGAAGCCGGTGCCAGCGTCATCGGGATCAACGCGCGCAACCTCAAGACCCTCGAAGTCGACAAGAACACCTTCGGCCGAATCGCGCCGGGACTACCCTCCGACGTCCTCAAGATTGCCGAGTCGGGCGTTCGTGGGCCGGCCGACCTGCTCGCCTACGCGGGGGCAGGGGCCGACGCAGTGCTTGTGGGTGAAGGCCTGGTCACCAGCGGTGATCCGCGCCAGGCCGTCGCGGAACTGGTCACGGTCGGCACGCATCCGTCGTGCCCGAAACCGGCGCGCTGAGCACCGACATCGTGTCCGTCCCGCTCCGGGGACGGACCCGCGCAACCCGGCGGTGAACTGACGCCGCCGGTGGGGCAGACTGGACCTGTGACTGCAGACGATCCCGCACTGTCCGCCAAAGGTCGCGGACTTCCCCTCATGAGCGAAGCCGTCTCGACTTCGACCGCACATGAACCCGATGCCCGAGGTCATTTCGGAGCGTTCGGCGGACGCTACGTTCCCGAAGCGCTCATGGCGGTCATCGAAGAGGTCACCGCGGCGTTCGAGAAGGAGCGCACCGATCCCGGGTTCCTCACCGAACTCGACAGGCTCCAGCGCGATTACACCGGGCGCCCGTCGCCCGTCTACGAAGCCACCCGCCTGAGTGAACACGCCGGGGGGGCTCGCATCCTGCTCAAGCGCGAAGACCTCAACCACACCGGCTCGCACAAGATCAACAATGTGCTGGGTCAGGCGTTGCTCGCCAAGCGCATGGGGAAGACCCGCGTGATCGCCGAGACCGGTGCCGGGCAGCACGGCGTCGCCACCGCCACCGCATGCGCCCTGTTCGGGCTCGAATGCCGCGTGTACATGGGTGAGGTCGACACCGAACGTCAGGCGCTCAACGTCGCCCGCATGCGCCTGCTCGGCGCCGAAGTCATTGCGGCGAAGACCGGCTCGCGCACCCTCAAGGATGCGATCAACGAGGCGATGCGCGACTGGGTCACCAACGCGGACAACACCTACTACTGCTTCGGCACCGCTGCCGGACCACACCCGTTCCCCGCGATGGTCCGCGACTTCCAGCGCATCATCGGTCTCGAGGCGCGCGCGCAGGTCCGCGAACTGACGGGCCGTCTCCCCGACGCGGTCGTCGCATGCGTCGGCGGCGGCTCCAACGCGATCGGAATCTTCCACCCCTTCATCGACGACGCGTCGGTCAAGCTCGTCGGCTTCGAAGCAGGCGGCGACGGGGTCGAGACCGGCCGTCATGCCGCGACCATCGGAGGTGGCACCTACGGGGCTCTGCACGGCGCATATTCGTATCTGCTGCAGGACGAGGACGGCCAGACCATCGAATCGCACTCGATCTCGGCGGGCCTCGACTATCCCGGAGTCGGCCCCGAACATTCGTGGCTCAACGACACCGGTCGCGCCGAGTACCGTGCGATCACCGACACCGAAGCGATGAACGCGTTCGGACTGCTGTGCCGCACCGAGGGGATCATTCCCGCGATCGAGTCGGCGCACGCCGTCGCAGGTGCACTGAAGCTCGGCCCCGAACTCGGTGCGGGTGCGATCGTTCTCGTGAACCTGTCCGGTCGCGGCGACAAGGACGTCGACACCGCGGCCAAGTGGTTCGGGTATCTCCCCGCAGACAACGACACCAGCACCGAAGGAGCAGCGCAGTGAGTGCCCCGCACGAACGCCTCACCGAGATCTTCGCGACCTGCCGCGCCGAGAAGCGTGCTGCGCTCGTCGGATATCTGCCCGTCGGATACCCCACGGTCGACAAGTCCCTCGAGGCCATGACGACCCTCGTCGAGGGTGGCTGCGACCTCATCGAGGTCGGGATTCCCTACAGTGACCCTGTCATGGACGGCACCACGATCCAGGACGCGGCGTTCGAGGCCATCGCGAACGGCGTGCGGGTACGCGACGTGTTCACCGCCGTCGAGGCGATCACCGCCGCCGGTGGTGCCGCCGTGGTCATGACCTACTGGAACCTCGTGATGAAGTACGGCGTCGAGAACTTCGCCCGCGACCTCGCGGCCGCCGGCGGACTCGGCATCATCACCCCGGACCTGATCCCCGACGAGGCCGCAGACTGGATTGCCGCCTCCGACAAGTACGGACTCGGACGCACCTTCCTCGTCTCGCCGTCGTCGACCAACGAGCGTCTCGTGAACACCCTCGAGCAGTGCCGCGGATTCGTCTACGCCACCTCCACGATGGGCGTGACCGGTGCACGCGACGTCGTCGACAACCGCGCACCCGAACTTGTGGCCCGGGCGCGCCTGCACTCCGACATCCCTGTCGGTGTCGGTCTCGGTGTCCGCAACGGCGCCCAGGCAGCGGAGATCGCAGGCTACGCCGACGGGGTCATCGTCGGTTCGGCGCTGGTCACCGCAGTCGCTCAGGGCCGTGACGCCCTGCTCGCGCTGACGCAGGAACTCGCGAAGGGCGCACGCTCCGCTACCGTGGCGTCGTGACTTCGACCGCAGCAGTCCTGGCCTACCTACCCAGCCCACCGCAAGGTGTCTGGTACGTGGGACCGTTTGCCCTCCGCGCCTACGCACTCTGCATCATCGTCGGCATCATCGTCGCAATCTGGTGGGGCGATCGCCGCTGGGTCGCCCGCGGCGGGCAAGCAGGAACGGTCCTCGACATCGCCGTGTGGGCAGTGCCGTTCGGCCTCATCGGTGGCCGGCTCTATCACGTCGCAACCGACTGGCAGAAGTACTTCGGTGACGGCGCCGACCCGATGGATGCTCTGAAGATCTGGGAGGGCGGCCTCGGGATCTGGGGCGCCGTGGCCTTCGGCGCACTCGGCGCGTGGATAGGCTGCCGTCGACGGGGTATCCCGTTGCCGGCATTCGGTGACGCCCTCGCGCCGGCGATTCTGCTCGCCCAGGCCATCGGCCGGCTCGGAAACTGGTTCAACCAGGAACTGTACGGTCGCGAGACCACCGTGCCCTGGGGTCTCGAGATCTACGAGCGCGCCGACGATGCGGGCCGGAGTGCGCCGGGGCTGATCGACGGAGTGTCGACCGGTGTGGTCGCGTTCGTCGTCCACCCGACATTCCTGTACGAGCTGCTGTGGAACGTGGCAGTGGTCATTCTGCTGGTACTCGTCGATCGCAAGTTCACGATCGGTCACGGCCGTCTCTTCGCGCTGTACGTGGCCGGCTACTGTGCAGGCCGATTCTGGATCGAGCTCATGCGCGCCGACACCGCCACCGAGATCGCGGGTATCCGCATCAACAGCTTCACCTCGGGCATCGTGTTCGTGCTCGCCGTGGCCTACGTGATCTTCGCCCGTAAGGGCAGGGAAGCACCCGAGACACTCGACCCGGGTGCAGCGGAAGCCGAGGTTGCTACAGCAGAAGGTGCGGCAACCGCAGAGGCGAATACCGACGCGAAAGATGCCGACGGCGGGCAGAAGGAGCCGAAGGAGCGCGACCAGGCGGCGGATCCGGACGAGTCCGACTCCGCCGGTAAGGTCGGAAACGGTACGTCCGGCACGAGCAAGGGGGAGAAGAAGTGACCACACCCGATCCCGGTAACTCGGACAAGCGGGGCGCCCCGGAGGGGCGCGATCCCGTCGACAAGCCGGATCTGCGAAAGCAGACCGATCCCACACCGCCGTCATCGTCCGCGGAGAACACGTCCGAGACCACCCACGAATTCGGCCGGACCTTCGACTACGACGCGACCGCACAGGCGTCGCTGTCCGAGCAGTCGCCGACCCCGGAGTCGTTGGGTGGCTCCGTCGGCACCCCGGGGCCGGGATGGGACACCTACTCGGGTGTGGGCAACGGGCCGGGGTGGGGCACCACCCCGAGCTACCCGCCGCCGTCGGAGAACCTGCAGTCCGACTACCCGGCACCCGGCAGCGCCGAGTTCGGAGCCGGCGCGCCGCACTCGTATCCGAGTGCCCCGCAGCAGGGCTACACACCGCCGCAATACGGCGCGCAGGGGCCGGTCTACGGCACCCCCGACCCGCAGTACCCGACCGGTGGTACGCAGTACCCGACCGGTGGTGCCCCTGGGTACCCACTACCGAACGAGTTCGGCGTGTCGCCCGATCCCTACGGCGGACAGCCGTACGGTGCCTATGGCCCGCCGCCCGGCTATGGCCCCCCGGCCGGATACGTCGACCCGTCTGCGCCGTACGGCCGCGACCCCTATACGGGCGAGCCGTATTCCGACAAGTCCAAGGTCACGGCGGGCATCCTCGAGATCCTGCTGGGCGCCTTCGGCGCCGGACGCTTCTACCTCGATCAGCCCGGCATCGCCATCGCTCAGATTGCCGTCACATGGCTGACGTGCGGTATCGGTGGAATCTGGCCGTTGATCGACGGCATCCTGATGCTCACCGGCAAGGTTCGCGACAATCACGGGCGTCCGCTGCAACCGTGACGCCGCCGAGTCCTGTGCGCGTCGACCGGCCGGTGCCGGAATGGTGGCGCGGCAGCGAGGGGACTAGGCTCGTTCCGTGACCCGACGTACCAAGATCGTTTGCACCATGGGCCCCGGAACTGCCGATCCCGACGTTCTACGAGAACTCGTCGACGCAGGCATGAACGTGGCCCGACTCAACTTCAGCCACGGAGAACACTCCGACCACGAGGGACATTACAACCGGGTACGCGCGGCCGCCGAGGCCACCGGTAACGCGGTGGGAATCCTCGCCGACCTGCAAGGTCCCAAGATCCGGCTCGGCCGTTTCGCCGAGGGTCGCACCGTGTGGGAAAACGGTGACGTCGTGCGGATCACCGTCGACGATGTCGAGGGAACGCACGATCGGGTGTCGACCACCTACAAGCAGCTTGCGGAGGACGCCGTCGCGGGCGACCGACTTCTCGTCGACGACGGCAAGGTCGGTCTCGTCGTCGAATCCGTCGACGGTAATGACGTGGTGTGCCGCGTCACCGAGGGCGGGCCGGTCAGCAACAACAAGGGTGTGTCTCTGCCCGGCATGAACGTGTCCGTCCCCGCCTTGTCGGCGAAGGACATCGCCGACCTCGAGTTCGCCTTGAAGCTCGGCGTGGACTTCATCGCACTGTCGTTCGTGCGCTCGCCTGCCGATATCGAACTCGTCCACGAGATCATGGACCGGGTCGGACGTCGTCTCCCGGTCATCGCGAAGCTCGAGAAGCCGGAGGCGATCGACAACCTCGAGGCCGTCGTCCTGGCCTTCGACGCGGTGATGGTGGCGCGCGGCGACCTCGGTGTGGAGCTTCCGCTCGAGGAGGTGCCGCTGGTGCAGAAGCGCGCAATCCAGATCGCCAGGGAGAACGCCAAGCCTGTCATCGTCGCGACACAGATGCTCGAGTCGATGATCGAGAATTCCCGGCCCACCCGCGCCGAGGCATCGGATGTGGCCAACGCGGTGCTCGACGGAGCCGACGCGGTGATGCTGTCCGGCGAGACCTCGGTAGGTAAGTTCCCGATCGAGACGGTCAAGACCATGGCGCGGATCGTCGGCGCTGTCGAGTCGGACTCGACCGACGTGCCGGCTCTGACTCACGTGCCACGGACCAAGCGCGGTGTGATCTCCTACGCGGCGCGTGACATCGGTGAGCGGCTCGACGCGAAGGCGCTGGTGGCGTTCACCCAGTCCGGCGATACGGTCCGTCGACTCGCTCGATTGCACACCCACCTGCCGCTGCTCGCGTTCACCCCGGTTCCGCATATCCGCAACCAGCTCACCCTGACCTGGGGTACCGAGACGTTCTCCGTCGAACCGGTGGACACCACCGACCAGATGGTCGAACAGGTCGACCTGGCGTTGCTGTCGCTCGGCCGGTATCAGCGCGGCGACCTCGTCGTCATCGTCGCCGGTGCCCCTCCGGGACGCTCCGGTTCGACGAACCTCATCCACGTGCACCGCTTGGGGGAGAAGGACAGTCGGTGACCGACTCCGAGTCACGAGGTCGCTCAGGTGATCTCGACGTGCTCCTCGGTCTGCTCGATCTCGAGC